>NZ_DJGY01000070.1:0-20753 GCF_002435675.1 Acetobacterium sp. UBA5834
CAATTTAGTTGGTCAAAAACAATCGGCCTCCTCTTCCCTATGTTCCTTCAACAAATTTCACCTCCGTTTTATCTGCACATCTATATAACGCTTAAGCCCTTGTTTTTCTTCCCATAAATAAATATTTTTTATAAAATATTCTTACTCGGAAAATACCCGCAAAAAAGCACTGATTCAAAACCAGTGCTTAACGAATCTGGCTATTTCCAGAATTTAACGCTCTTAACCGTTCCCTGATGCCCTAAAAAAGTTACGTAAAACCCAGTTTGATCATCATTAAACCAGATCATCATCACAATGGGATTATTGGGATCAGCCGGATTGGCCATTTCAATAATCTCTGTTCCTTCCGATCCAAGCAGTGATTTGACCTCATCATAGGGCATCCCTTCGGTGATACTGGCCATTTGATCTTCGGAAACACTGGCTTCACTGAGGCCCATAATCTTACTGTCCTGATCGTGATATAATACTTTTGAAACAACCAGATCACTAGCATCGTAACTGATCTGAACGCCAAAGCCGGTTTGATCGTCCCGATAAATATAGGTGCCCTCCACCTCTTCCGGTTTAACCCCCAAGGTCGATTCAACCTGACTTTTTTCCATTCCCAAATTGACCAGCTTGTAAAAATGGTCCGGGTTGTGGTCTGCTTCATCCTTGGTTGCGCTACAACCAGCAAGCACTAACAACATACTCAGGATCAAAATCCCGGAAAATACAACAACCGATCTATCCCGCTTTAACATGGTTTTCAGCTCCCTTCTTCGAACTATGACTAAGACCAATCCACATTTTTAAAACAAACTTTCTTTAAACTCTGCAGCCAGCACGGTATTGGTATCGGAATCAAAGGTTACCACCAGCACCGAACCATCGGCATTGATCCAGGCCAGAGCATAGGCTTCCTTGTCTGCGCCGCTGGGAATGACCATTCGCAGCATTTCAATCCCCTGTCCCGTTAGCGCCTTCTTAACATTACTCTGAGTCATTCCCTGGGAAATTTTGGCGGCCGCTTCTTTTGTGACACTGGCATTGCTCAGCTCAATCAATTCCCGGGCGCCGGTAGTCGGCACCAAGACCTTTAGGGTAACCAGATCCTTGGCGTTGAAAAACACATTAACGGCGTAGCCGGTGTCCGGATCCAAATAAACATAGGAACCTTCGGCTGAGGTGTTTCCGGTAGCACCCAAATCTTTCTCAATATCTGCCTTTTTGTCATTGATGTCAATCTGATTATAAAGATCAAAAATTGCATTGTCAGTAAGATCATTTGGTTGCGTGTTATTGTCTCCGGCTTTTTCTGAAGCTTGCTTCCCATTTGCTGAACATCCTGAAGTCATTGCGCATATGGTAAGAATCAGTATTAATAAAAAAAATTTCAAATACCTTTTTTCCATATCTGTCTTTCTCCCTTTCAAAATTGCTACGCCACCAACGCTTTCTGTGTTTAAGCGTCACTTGAAGCCGATCAGACCGGCTAAATATCAACGACCTGCTCCTGTTATTTTTTTACCCTAAAATCATCGGTTAAAACATCGTCAAAATTCATAATACTCACGTCATACCGCCTTTAATTCTTTACCTGTATCAAAAAAAGTGGCCAGCGTAACAGGTATTCCCTTACGCCACCCACTAATGATCAAGCTGTGACTACTATTTATTTTTTATTCAAAAAAGCGACCATCTCATCGAGCTGGCTCTGAACGGTCTTCAGTACCTGTTTTTCGTCCTGGTTGGTGATGACATTGAAAACCTGTTCAATATCCACCTCCCCATATTTTTCTGTTAACTGCCGGTTTAAAAAGGCATTCATAAACCCATCAACAACTGCTCGGAGAATGGCAATATTCTCCTGCAATGCCTTGAGCATCTGGGCTTTTTTCCCGCGGTTAATCAAAAAGTCCAACTGCATCATATTAATCATATAGGGAGAACTGTAATAACCCAGCCACGCTCTGACCTGCTGATTGAAATCCTGTTCTTCGATGGTGGCATAGAGTTTATCGTGTGTCAGATTTTTAAATTCAATATTATCCAATAACAGCAACCGGAAATCAATGGTCAGTTTTCTGGCATTATTCCAGATTTCCGCAATCAATCGTCTTCGCTCGGTGATATATCCCACTACTGCCACAATGAGACTGACCAGGGAACCGGTAAAAATGCCGAATAAAAAAGCATTGTAATTATCCATATTCTCAAGAATATGACTTTTAATCCCACCGCTAACCATTCCCGGAATGACGTCATCGATGGCAAAAATGGCGATGGCGGATAATACCGTCAGAATCAGGGTTACAATAGTGCTATACTTAAAAGTTTTCATCTTCTACTCCTCAACACAGATCAATTTTAATCATTATAGCAAAAAACGTGTTAAATATAAACAAATCCGCCAAAAAATACGCCATCTACTCCTTTTTACTGTATCTGGAATAACTATTTTGTTTCAAGCTGTTTAAAATACTGGCTGATAATATCATAACTGTCCTTGAGCCGTTCTTGATAGGTCGGAACATCCCAATTATCCCAACCAAAGGCCTGCTGGTTGGAAAGACCAATGGTTGCAATGGTCTGGTTATTATCCGTATTCACCAGCACACCGCTGGCCAAAATGCCCTCGCTGATCACCGTCTGCAGCTCATTGGTGGTGGGATTCTGAATGATCCGGGGATCATCCACTACCCGCATCATCGATGGATCGGTAACGTTAATCCGGGTCCATGGAATCCTTATGGAGATGGTTTTGCCTGATATCTGGACCTGATAATGGGAATTATTTTCCAGGGTTCCAAAGGATAACTGGCTTAAATCCTGAACGACGGCTGGGATTTTGGTACCGTCTTTGGTGACGGTTTCTTTGTTGGTCAGCATTGACATGGTCTCAAAGACACCGTCTGGTGAATAAGCCGAGGCATGTTTGCCGGTACTGCCGTTATACTCCGGCTGCACCAATAACTGTCCCGCTTTGCTGCCCCTAATTTCGATGATGTACTCCAAGCCAGAAGCCGCTCCGGTTGGAATCGCCGTTCCGAATTTCATATTGCCCCGGCTGCGGTCATAGGTGTCCAAACCGATGATGAGTTGTTCCTGAGAAAAATCAATCAGCCGCTCCAGTTCCACTTCAATCGACAGATAGGTTTCATCAGCCGTCAGTGACATTTTTGAAATAACCCCATCATCCTCAATCGCATAGGGTAATGACCGGGGCCCATCTGATTCCATCGCATAGATACCGTAGTTCTGCTCCGGATCGACCGCATTGTGCCACAGGGGATTACGATCATAGGGAATAATATAGGGCTCAGTAATCCAGGTCTTTTTGGCCCATTCGTCGCTCCATTCAAAAATGATTCCGCCGGCATAACCCGTTTTTTCCATCGCCTTCATCATCCGGACAATGCCATTTCCCTGCGCCACTTCAGTCAGCCCGCCGTGATTGTAACCGTCAGGGTTTTCATGGGCATTCCCCATACCAGTGGCCAAACCAAATTCAGCCACAATGGCCGGATATTTCTGATGCCCAGCGATGAACTCCTGCAGGTAGCCGCCATAACGGAAGCTGCCTTCTTCGTCACTGTAAGCTGCGTATTTTGTTTCATTGTTCATAAAATCCGGATAGTTGGGATAAATGTGATAGGCCCCAAAGAACCCGGATTGGAGATTCTCCCGGGTTGAAATGTGGTTGATATCGACAATTACCTTATCATTGTATTGCTTACTTTTATCCCCGCTTTCGTTCCATTCTGAATCATGTTCAGTTGGATCCAAGGTGGGCCAGCTGACGATTCCCACCGGATGCTGCCAGGAATAGTTGTCTTCTTGGTACTGCAGTACATAATCACAGCTCATCGCCAGCCAGGCTTCCGTGGGACTGGCATTGGGTTCGGTATAAAGGTAATTGCCATTGAAAACAAAACCGGGATTCTTCTCATTGGTACTGATCACTTCTTCCGGCTCCATTTCCCGGCCCACCAGATAACCAATAATATAGGGAGAAACGTCAGCAGTATAATAGCCATAAGCCCGCCCCTGGCGTTGCGCAATATTAGCCTGGCCATGCATAGCATCAATATCCATTTTTATTTCCGCCTGATAGGCGGCATTGTAGTCGGTGCCCAGATAATTATTGTCGGCGGGGTGCTCTTCAGGCCAGATTTCCTGGTAAAGCCAAAGTTTAGCCTCGGGATGTTGTTGATTGTAAAAAACCAGGGCCGAATAAAACTGCGGCGGCAACAAAGTATACACCCGAATGGTATTGGCATTCATCGCGCCGATCTGTTCAAACCATTTCAGATACAGGGCCTCATCATAGGAAAATTCGGTAAACCATTTTCCCGGTATGGAGGAGCCAATATTGACCCCTTTGGCATAAAAATCTTGCCAGTTGCCATCCACTAAAACCTGAAACCCGGTACCGGATGTCCGGGCCGCCATGTGAGTCCCCGCCGTCATCTGCTCGGACTCGGAAAGTTCCGGCTTTATTTCTATCTGATTGATGATGTGCCGCATCAATGGCACATAGCAGCCCCAATAGAATTTGGTCTCGGCATCGGGGTTAGCCACCGAAAACAGTTGCTTGATTTTAGCAAATCCGGCATAATTCCAGAGGGTTCCCGGAAAATCCAACTGGGCAAAATCACCGGCAAAATAATAGGCCGTGTATTGGGAATTAATGGAGCGGGTAACGGCCGCATACTCCGTACCCAGACCAAACTCCGCCAAAGCCGCTTGCCCCGCTTCAGTGACATCTAAATTGAGGGTTGCCAGGGTTTCCGATGAGGCATCAGGTTTGACCAGATCAAACCACTGCTGATAGGAAAACCGGCTTGGCACCCCGAATTCACCCTGAGCCGTCTCATTAAAGGACAGACTGACCCCGTCTTTGTTCAGCGCTTCCCGATCTTTTAACACCAGCACCTGATCCTGATTGGACACCAGCACCAGCCCGCCACCGCGATAATCCCAGGTTTTACCGCTTTGTCGCTCATAATTATTGACAATAATTTCGGGGATTTCGACGTCTTTTTTGAGATCCGGAAAATATCTACCGCTCCAGCCGGTAAAGGTCACCCGGAAAATATCTTGAAGGCCTTGCTGACTGTCGGCATCCCAAATATCAAACTCGCCGATAATGGTGTTACCGCCACCCAGATTATTTTTGATGCTGGTGAGCTCAGCGTCACTGAGATTGCCGACCAAGGGTTTCTGGGCAATACCGGCATAAATGGCATCACTGTCGGCTCCGTTAAAGTCACTGGGATAAACCCCATCGGTATCGGCCAGATAGATCAGATCCGGCATTTCTTTGGCCTGGGGGATTTCCTTAACCGTATAGGCTTCATCCGACTGGGGAAAAACCCCAAAATAATCGGTGTCGTAGCGCAAAGGGTTACCGGTACTCTCGAGTACAACTTTTTCACTATTTAAGGCCCACATTAATCCCTTGTGTTCTTTATAGCTGGTATCCGGTACGGTTTTATCCACCACCCAGATATTTAAAGGTGTTGATGCCTGGCTGTTCCAGATTATAAACGGCATCACAAAAACAGCAACTAGCACTGAAGCGATTCCGATACTCCATAAAACCATCGATTTTATCTTCATGATGTCACCTCATCCGCTTTTGCCGCAAAACCTTTACGGTCCGCCTTCTGCCAGCCCGTCGGTTTTTTGAACATGTTAAGATAGCCCCCAAAACGCCAGAGACTAAAGAATTGCCGCACCCCAAAGTTCTCAATGACGGCGTAAAAGACCAGAATCCACAATTCTTTCCGGGAAAAATTCTGACCGTTTTTTTCGGATATCAGCAAAGAAGATACGGAAACCAGAATACCCATCAGTACCATGGAAATAAACAGAATGACGGCAATTTCGACATTGAAGATGCCCAAAAATATTGATACTAAAACCATCAGATAGCCCTGAATTTCAAAAAGCGGCCCCAGCATTTCAAAAATATAAAAATAGGGCATCGCTACCGTACCAATTTGGCCATATCTGGGGTTAAACATCATTTTTCGATGGAACGCCAGAATCTCAATCAGACCCCGGTGCCAGCGGTAGCGCTGTTTTTTCAGGGTTTTGAGATCCTCAGGCACCTCGGTCCAGCAGTTGGCGTTATAGGCGTAAAGAATTCGGAAGGGCCGTTTGGCCTCTTTCATCTGGCGGCTGATCCGCACCACCAGTTCCATATCTTCGCCGACGGTATCGGTTTTGAATTTACCGCTGCTGGTTAGATACCCCCCGACATTGACAATCCGTTCTTTCCGAAAGAGACCAAAAGCCCCGGAGATAATCAGCAGACAGTTAAAATACGACCAGCCCAGGCGCCCAGACATAAAGGAGCGGATATACTCAATGGTCTGAAAACGGGCCAGCTTGCTTTCGGCAAGACCTTTCTGGGCAATCTGACCGTGATCAACGGTACAGCCGTTAATCGGCATAATATTTCCCCCTAAAGCCGGGGTTTCAGTTTCTTCATCCAGGGTTAATGAAGCCAGTTTAATCAGGGCATCGTCTTCCAATAACGAATCGGCATCAATCCCGCAGACGTATTCCTTGTTGGCAATATTGATCCCCACGTTAAGGGAATCCGCTTTGCCGCCGTTTAGTTTATCAACCACAATCAGCTGGGGCCGGGAGCGGTTCAGATAAACCCCCCGGACCGCTTTGGTGCTGAGGCGGCTGTCATAAAGATAATCAACCCGTTTTAAATCATAGTAGCGGATCAGGGTGTTCAGGGTCTGATCTTTGGAACCATCATTGACGATAATCAGTTCATACTCCGGATATTTGAGATTTAACAGCGAATTGGCGCTTTCAATAATGGTTTTTTCTTCATTATAGGCCGGTGCAATAATCGAAATCGAGGGCAGCATCCGTTTTTTAAAAAGCAGGGACATATCCTTAATCTTCCACAAGCGCTCCTGCCGGAGTACGCAGATGTAGGAAAAAAACAACAAAACCAGATAAATCAGATTGACCGCCATGGCGTAATAGACAATGTAAAAATTAAAATCCCTCACAAAAAGCTCCAGCTGGTCATAAAATGGCATTACAAAAAGAATACTCAAGTGGCGCAGGCAGTAAACTGCTGGCACAATCAGAGCGCTTACCAATAATATCACAAACAATCGCCGGGTCATTTTTTCATCCCGCTCAACCGTTTCAGTTTTGACCGTTTCGGGAATTTGTGTCAATCCGCATTTTTTTGCCAGCCGGCCATCTAAATACCGGGCAAAATCGGTTTTCAGTTTCTCCGACTGGGTTATCGCTGCTTTAATAATGGCAAGCAGTTCATTTTCAATATTGATGTCTCTGTTTTTGTTGAGAAAGTCGATGACTTCACTGGTTTTTCCCATCAGAATGATTTCGCTGATGATTTTTTTAGCGTCGCCATTGTTTTTTCGGGTCAGCTTCATGATAAAATATTCGATCCGCAGGGCCAAAATCGTAGCCAGATCCTTCTTCACCCGACAGTCCGTTTCTGCCAAAAAAGCTGAAATGACCTGATTAAAATAAACCCGGTTTTTTTCAATCAGGGACGAGATGCCATTGATGGCACCTCTGGCGGTATCCTCCTGCCTTAAAAAACCCAGCAGCTTGTCCAGTTTCTCCGGGGACTGAAAGTTAGCCAGAGCCCCCATGGCGGCATTTCGGATCTCCATATCATCTGAATAAAGATACCGATCCGCATTCAGTTCTTTGGGGTAATACTCAGCGACGATTCCACAGGCCTTGATAACCAGTTCTCGATGTGCCTCCCCACTGTTGACGCTTACCGGCAGCAGTTCATAACGACGGCAACTGAAATCAGGTTCCACACTCCCTTCGTATCGGCACTGCATCCGAGTGTCATGTGGTAATGGTCTGCTGTTGCCACAGTTGATGCACTGCTGGCCCCCTACCTTGCCATAGCGGCTTTCCAGGTGCTCAATGGTTTCTTTACGGGTTCTGATCAGCTCAATCAGATAATTTTTTAAGGTCTCCGAAAAATATATCTCTGAAAAATCCACGATCAATTCCTGAAATTCAATTTGCTGACTATTAATGATTCGGGGCAAAAAGTTGTGAAAGTCTTCCCCAAAATCAGAAATCAGCATATTCACCTTATTCCGGTAAAAACGGCTTTCACTTAACAGTGAATTGGTCAGCACCGTCAGCGATTCTTTATTACCAATATCAGTGAGACCGTTGGCCATATATAACTTTAAGGTAGTGTTGGTTTCTTTTTCCAGGGCTGCCTCCAGCCCCCGTCGGGCACTGTCGGTGCCGAGGACACCTAAATACAAGGCGGCTTCCGCCTTACGGGGAATGTTACCGGATCGGAGTCCTCTTAAGGCTTTTTTTTCAAACTGTCCCACATCGACTAATTTGGCAATATTGTCTTTAAGCTGCTGATCATAGCGTATCGATTGGCTGATTTGGTAATAGTTGGCAATTTCCATTCGCTCATGGATTTCCGCCGTATTTCCGGAAGCGATGTCAAGCAGCTGATCTTTCTGCTTCCTGGCAAACCGTTTGTTTCTGTCACTTTCCCGTCTTCCCCGGATCAACCGAAAAATAATCACCAAATCGGCAATCAACAACAAAATTCCAATAATGATCCAGATTTCAAAAATTTCGATCATTGGCCTAATTCTCCCTTGATCTTATTCTGGATAACCCCCAATAATTCTGAAAGCATAAAGGGTTTTTTAAAATAATGCTCCACCCCCAAATTAGATGCCCGGAGAACGGACTCATCATTTTTTAAATAGGATAAAAAAACAAACGGAATTTTATTGGTATTGGAATTTGCCAGCATTTCTTCCCGGAACAGGAAACCATCCATTTTCGGGATCATTACCTCCGAAATAATCAAAAGCGGACTGTCATCCACTGCGATCTGTTGCGCTGCCCGTCCGTCACTGGCAGTAATCACCTGATAATTGATATTTTCCAGGGCGGTTTTTAATACATCCACGGTTATTTCATCCGAATCGACAACCAGTATTTTTCCAATTGAATGCTGATACCTGGTCATGGATGACTCACAGCAGACCATGTTTCTCCCCATATCTCTGGCAATTCTAACCCGCATGGCGGCCACATTGTAAAACTCTTCATCCAATTTAGCGGTGAAATTATCTGCTTCTCTAATCTCATCGAGACTGACGAGTCCAATGGATGCCGTGATTTTTTCAATAAATTTCTCCGACGTGGCAATGGCATTTCTGATCTTTTCGGCGAAGTCAAGAACTTCTGCTTTTGAGGTCTGTGGCAGATAACAGGCAAAGGTAAAACCCTGGAGTTTGAATAGCATCTCATTCCCCTCCTTTAAACCTTCCAAAATGAATGTCACATTTCGCTGCACCTCTTCTACCTCATCATGACCATAAAGATATTCAATCCGCTCAAGATTATCCAGACTGATGATGATCAAACCCGGATTCTGTTGGGATTTATCAGCGAGAATACTGCTGATTTCACTGGCCAGATAATTTTTAAAAAAGCTGAAATTATACAAGTTGGTGACTGCACAGCGGATCAGCTTATTCTGGGATTCCAAAATACTGGATTCCAATCGGGTATTGATTTCTTTTAACATCCGGTTTTGTTCACTAAGGCTGGAAGCTTCATCTTCGATCTTTTTGATATGACTTTCAAATACGTCCGGCATCGGAATGTCATATTCTTTAGACAGGGTTTCAGTTAGGGGTTCAATAACCATCAGCCAGGTAGCCCCTTTTCTGGCCAGAATCCGCTCAAAAATCATATTCCACAAGACAGTACCGGTAACATTGTAGTCCGTAATATTCAGGTTTTCATCCAGGGTCAGCTCCAGATCGGTGACCAGTTCTCGGACCGATTCCTGATTGAAAATTGACCCCAGTCGTTTCAACACCGCCGAGCAGATACCCATATAGCCGCCGGATTTGGCCAGATCCCGCTTAATCGGGTTAAGCAGGCTGCCGCATTCCAGATCTCTTAAGGTCTTGATATAGGTAATCACGTTTCCCCGGATAATCGAGCCGTGCTGGGGGGCAATCATGGCGATATCCATCCCCAGAAATTGTTCCATTACCGGCCGGAGAATGCTGTTGGAAGGCATATAATGTTCATGAAATGTTTTCATTTTTTCAAGATAGTCGTCCTGGGCATAAAGACTCCATTCATAGGAAAACGCTCCGAAGAGATCGCTTGAAAGCAGTATTTTGGTCTGATAATCGTAGGTGGTAAACGCCCCGGGAAAATGGAGATAAGGGGTCAGGACAAAGTTTAAAGTTCGTCCTGATGCCAGTTTCAGCTCAAAATTATGCTCATTGATAATATAATAATCGGATTGAATGCCATAGTATTTGACCAGAGTCTGGGTCCGCCAGTGGGTAACCACCTGGAACCTGGCGCCGGCTTTTTCAAAAAGCGGTACGGCTGAACAAAAATCCGGATCCTGATGATGGAGAATCACATATTTAATCTGCTCCAGGGGAATGATGCTGCAGACATTCTCAAGGACGTCCTCAAAATCCAATACCGATCCAGGATCAACGAGTACCCCTTCGTCCCCGTCCACAATTAAATATGGGTTACAATGGAGTCCACCGTCCTGGGCGCAACCACCAACCCAATAAATTCCTGCTGCTATTTCTGCTGTACGTGATGTTATCATCTCTTCCTCCTATCGGCATTCCAACATTTTTAAACGCTGTTCATCAGTATTTTTCTGGCAAAGATTGACGTAATTTCTGACCACCGACTCCCAAGAGTAGTTGTCAACACTGATTTTTCTGGCCCGCTCCCGAATCTGCTGTCTTTCCTGGCTGTTCATCCCCTGATAATAGACCAGCAAAACAGCAATATTACTGGCCAGATTTAAGACCAGCTGATCATCCAGGGCCAGCAGCTTCAACTTGCGCCGGTCAAAAACATCATCAAATTCGTCAATGTATCGTTTAATAACCTCGGAAAAACCACTATGATCGGTTTGAACCGGAATAATCCCGGAAGATAGGGCTTCGGCGGCTACCAGACCGAAGGCTTCCGGAAAGATTGAGGTTGCAACGGTAATATCGGCACAGGCGATCAGGCTTTTTAATTGATTGTGGCCCAAAAAACCAGTCAGGATAAAAGCTTTTTCAATTTTTTCGCGGGCAGCAATAAAATAAGCCATGGCAAAATCCGGATCCTCCAATTTTTTTAGTAAGGCTTTAAAGAACCGGGCTGAATGGGGATCAATTTCACCATCAACGGCTTCCGGGTGCGTAATCAGCTTGATAAAACCAGCTTGATCACCTTGATTCAAGGCTGCAATTATGGCTTCAAAATAGGATCGTGACGACCCAAAGCCGACCAGCCAAAAGCGCACCTGATGATGGTTCATCATGATCAGCGGCGCAGCGGCAATAATCAGCTGGATGCCCTTTGTCCATAAATATTTACCATAATATAAAATGATTTGTTCATTGCTAAAGTCAATTTTTTCAAGCTTGGCGACAATATCGGCATCGGTTTTCCAGAGCCCGGTATCGAAATCCGGGTTACTGCACCACTGCTGGGCGGCCAGTTTCAGTTCATTCACGAGGCTGTTTTTGACTGGCTGTTTTTGACTGCTGTCTATCAGGGTCATAAATTTTTCCAGATCCACCCCCCCCCCGGAGATGACCACTGATTTTTCTTTGATGCGAACATCATTATCAAAAAATTCCAGAAACTCATCTTTTGAAAAATGGCTGACAAAGGCAATCCGGTCCGCGTTGGCAATCGCTTACCGGGCGTAATCCTGAAGCAGGCGGCTGTTTCTGACCGAAAAATTCAAACAGCTGCCATGAACCGTCATGACATGTTGACATTGACCTAAATGACTTCGGGCGACATAAACCGGCTGCATATTCGTATGGTTGGTCCAAACCATATCGGTTTGGCTGTTGCTCAGGGCTGTATCGATCGCCTGATGGTTGTTTTCAAGATAGGTCTCTATTTCTGTTTTGCTGCAGTTGGTAAAGGTTTTGACCTGATAGCCTTGATATTCATCATAAACATAAACCGGTAGAAAGCCGTTCAGGTTGGGACGATACAGGTGGCATTTCCCCGGATAGGGGGTCTCATTCTGGTAAACAACCCAACTTTCGCTGTTTTGGTCATTAAAATCGAAGGCTCTTTCGATGAAGTCAAATTGATCGGGATCATTTTCCTGACAGAAAAGATTGACCTGATGACCCATTTTGCATAATTCCCGGCAGCTATTCTCAACAAAAAGGTTACTGCCGGTTCCCTTTAAAAAGTATCCGTGTACCATCACAATCTGCATAATATCTCCTCGCTTACTGGCTTTAGTTTCCATCAGTCAGTTATTGGTGTTTAGACTTCTTTTCGGCCTTTTGGGCATACATCCGTTGATCGGCCTGATGAAAGAGCGCCTCCCAGGTCCATGGCTGATCTTTTTGCGGGTTGATCTCATCAACATGGCAATAGCCTACTGACAGACTCAGCTTGAGCACAGCATCAGCGATGCTGTGATTATGGTTTGAAATGATCCAGAAAATGCGGTCTTGCAGGTCTTTGGCGGCTGTGAGGTCGCAATCATAGACAATAATATAAAACTCATCGCCCCCCACCCGGGCCACCAGATCGGTTTCCCGGAAGGCTTTTTTGAGGACCCGGCCCGCCGCGGTGATCAGCTCATCACCCCAGGCATGGCCATAGTCGTCGTTGACCCGTTTGAGACCGTCAATATCACAAACAAAGGCGCAGACATGAGCTGGTATTGAATGCCGACTGGTCTCCTGATTAAAATAATTGCGATTATAAAGACCGGTCAGGGAATCGTGATAACTGATGTAGGTAACCTCATCCCGGGACCGTTCCAGCAGTTCATACTGCACTGAATTGGAGATCGCCAGAGCGCTGACCCGGGCAATACTCAGGGCAAAATTGGCATAGTCATTAATTTTCTCAGGCTGTTGAAAGGCTCCGATTTCCAGAGCGCCAAAGGTCTCCCCATACCGGCGCAGTTTCACCACCAGAAACTGATCCTCCTCATCGATTTTAAACTCGTCATCGGGGCTACTGAATTGGTCCTTTATATAGGTGTCGAAATAATCGTCATCCCCGGCCTCCAGAAACCGGACCCGGCCAGCCCCAAAAATAAATTGGAAGAGTTCTTTCACTTTTGCAATAATATCCCGCTTTTTGGTATAACCGGTGATCTCCTCAATAATGTGCAATACCGCCGCATATTCCGCCCCCTGTTTTTTCAGATCGTCGAGAATCTGCTTTTCTTCTTGTGGCCCTTCCCGGTTCTGGCGCCAATCATTGATAATTTCCCCGAGAAAAAGGGACAATCCCTCCAATCCCACATAAATCATCCGATAGGGCAGGCTGACATAGGCCGCCAAAGCCGCCAGCGCGCTTTCAATCTTCGGATCATTGCCGGTGTCCAGCAAGACCAGCTCACTGCAGCACTCCTGATAAAAACTTTGAGCTGTTTCCTGATCAAATCCTGCTCGTTCCAGATGTCTTTCCCAGTTATGAAGCCAACCGCCAGTGACGATATAACCACCTTTGGCAATGATGTAATCAACAAACTTCTCGTTCAGGTAATCATGAAAACAATGCTCGCCCTCAAAAATCACCACCGATTGATCGTTCGGGGACACCATTTTTGCAACACCACAATCACGGCTGGTGATGAGCATTTTTTCACCACTATCCGCGGAGATTTGCTTTGCCACTGCCGGCTTTTTTTTGCGGTCATTACAGATACAGCTAAATGGCACCACCGAAACAAAATCGAAGTGCTTACTCGCGATGATCTGGCGGTAGTCCCAGGCAAAATTTTCGCACACATAGAGGTTAAGATGCATCGTGATTTGCTCCAATCCATTTAAGTGGATACTGCCCCCATTCCGCCACGGTGTCGGCAATCGTTGCCAACACCGCCGGCGGTACCTGATAGGGGATTTCACCATGGGAGTCCGCGAGTAAAAAACCGCCACCAACACCAGCCTGGCGTATCAGTTTTTTGACGGTTGACCGGGTTTGTTCCGGGCTCCAATTGACCATTTCAATGCCGTTAAGGTTTCCCAGCAAAGCGATCCGGTGACCAGCCCGAGCCTTTAATGCCACCACATCATCCTCCACTCCAAAGCCCAACAAGGCCGTTTTACTGGCAATAATTTCGTCCAGCACCGGCAATGTCAGTCCCGAGGCCAGATGGGTGGCCGTGGGACCGTTTATTTTTGCCAGGGTCTGACAATCAAGGGGGTAACCGGTTTTTAAATAGGTAGCTTTATCGATGATCGTTGGCGACGCCAGGGGGTTGAAGTAACAGATCGCGGTAGCCCCGGCGGCCAGCTGAGCATTGGCCCACTGTACACAGAAAGCACTGTTTAGGGCCATCAGTTGTTTAAACAGTTCCGGTTTAAAGTAAATCAGTTCCAGATAGCTTTCAAAGCCGAGCTGCATCACCGGCAGCGAAAAAGGCGACATCACCACCCCGATTATCGGGATGCTGTCTCCCACCGCCTGCTTAAGCCCCCGGGTCACCGTCAGAATCCGCTGCAGTCCCGGGCTGTTGCCAAGCTCCGGCCGGGTCAGGCTGGGAATGGTGTCGAGGTCATCAATCAGGGGCGCCCCGGCATTGGGTGGGCCGTCCTCGGCAAAGAGAACCTCTCCACCAAAGGCTTCGGTTTCGATGGCTGCGTAAGAAAAGGTATAAAGACAGTCGCTCTGATATTTCTCTTGTAGTGCCAGCTGAGTCTTGATCACCAGTTCGGCATCGCTAAAATAATCTTTCACCGGCATATTCAGTTCCCGGGCGCCGTAAAGAGAAAATAACAACAGCAGCGGCACCCGATCCGGTTCCTGATGGGAAAGGGCGGCCAGCACCCGTTCCATTGATGTCATTGCGGTTTTCATTGTTTCGCCACCAGCCTTTCAATGATCGAAATCACTGCCGTGGCGTTTTTGCCATCGGCGTCAGCCCCGACCTGTTGCCATAAGTTACTATCAAAGCGGAAGGGCGCCCCGCCGACAATCAGCCGGGTGGTTAAGCCCCGCTGGTCAAACTGTTCCCGAATGCCTTTAACCTTCAGAGCTGAGGGCAGCATCAAAGTTGACACCAGCAGCACATCGATGCGATAGGCCATGGTTTTCTCGACCATCTCATCGACACTCAGGCCATGTCCGAAATCAAAGATCTCAAAACCTTCCGCCTGAACCACCGCTTTGACAATCCGTTTGCCCAGGGCATGATTATCAATCAGCACGCCGATGCCAATTTTGGAGCTATTTTTGCGGACCATCCGGAATTCCGGCAGCATCCGCTCGATGATTTCCTCACAGATCACGCCACTCATATAAATCTGGGACAGCGAGTAATCTCCTGCTTCCCAGCCATCCCCGATGATCGTCAGAGTCTCGGTAATTACCTGTTCCACCGCTTCAAAGGACTGTTGCTGGGCTGCCACCTCCCGCAGTACTTTTTCGGAACCGATCCGGTCCATGGTCAGCAAGGTATCTAGAAAAAGTTGCACATGTCTGTTGCTCTGCTCCATTTAATTTACCAACTTTCACAAAATATATTGTTTTTCTGTTCCGATGAGCTACTTATAAAGCTTAGTCGCGAACGCTCTTACTGTTATTCATTTTACCTGAAATTTGTGCACTCGACAAGATATTACTGGTTTAAAGCTAAGCGTTTTCTTCATTCTCTAATTGCTTTATTAAACTCATCCCTTTAATTCGATATTCTAGAATCAACGATGGTTGTTTCAATTAACTGCACCCACTTCAAAAACATCTTCTTTTAACTGGTCATATTTGCTGGCAAAAACGCCACTATCTGCAATCATTATCGCTTCGATTCGTTTAGCCTTCATCGGCTGGTAAAAATAATAACCTTGAATTTCGTCGCAACCATGCTCTTTTAGAAAAAGCAGTTGCTTAAGATTCTCAACACCCTCGGCAATGGTTGTACAGTCCAGTTTGATGGCTAAAACGATAATTGAAACAATGATTGCTTCATCTTTTCGATTGACACCGATCCCATCAATAAATGTCTTAGGAATTTTGATCCGATTGAGCGGAAGTTTTTTCAGATAGGATAGTGAAGAGTATTCTGTTCCAAAATCATCGATGGCAATGGTTATTCCCATTTTGTTGATGCGATTTAATTGATCCAGTATTGTCTCCGAGTCCTCCACAAAGATGGTTTCGGTTATTTCAAGCTCGAGATTTGCGGGGATGATATCAGCTTTTTCAATGATCGTCTTAACACGCGAAACTAAGTCCGAATCTTTCAATTGCTTTGTTGAAAGGTTAACGCCCATTCTTAGCGGGATTCCAAGTCGTTTTTCCCATTCTTTTTGCTGTTTTACCGCTGTTTGAATGACCCAATCTCCGATGGGAATAATCAAACCCGTTCTTTCGGCTAAGGGAATAAACTTCAGTGGATTGATTATTCCCCGGGACGGATGATTCCAGCGGATCAGTGCCTCAAATCCTTTTATTTCATGGGTCGTTGCATCAACCTGAGGCTGATAAAAGAGCTCAAATTCATTGTTTTTAATTGCTGCATAAAGATCATTGGTCAGATTCATGTTTTCATCGATATCCTCTTTGAGGTTTTCTTCGTAAAAAACAAACCGGCCTTTCCCCTGTTCTTTTGCCTCGTACATGGCAATATCCGCATTTTTTATCAGCGTTTCTGACGAAGATCCATCCTTCGGAAAGCTGGAAACACCGATACTGGCACTGATATGCAGATTGTAACTGTCCATGGTAATCGGTTCTTCCAGCAATGTAAGAATTTTTTGACAGGCAACATTAACATCCTCTCTAATAAATGTATTATGCAGCAGAATTAAAAACTCATCGCCGCCAGCCCGACTGATAACATCACTTTCCCGCAAGCTTAGTTTTAATCTTTTTGCAACCTGAATGAGCAGCGCGTCGCCCATATCGTGACCAAGCGAATCATTAATAAGTTTAAAACCATCCAAATCTATAAACAGAACTGAAAATCCTTTATTATATCGCATCGTATAGGCGATGTGTTTTTTTAAATACTCATAAAAAAAACGTCGATTATATAATTGTGTCAGTGCATCTTCATAAATCATTTTCTTGATTTTTTCCTGGTGTCTGAGATTCTCTTTAATTTCATTCTTCAGTTTGGCATTCATTTTTTCCAGTTCTCCGGTACGTTGGCTTACCTTAATTTCAAGATTGCGATTAGCGTACTCCAGCGCTTTTTCGACCTCTTTCAATTCATTAATATCCTGAAAAGTAAAAACCGTGCCGATTTTGTTTGAAAACTGATCAAAATGCGTATGACTGGAAATAAGTACATGAATCAGATGTTGATCTTTCCCGATCAGCGTCATCTCTTTGCTGACAAGCTCTTCACCCGATTGACAAACACTACCCGAATCATCATAGAAATAATCGCAGATGTTTGATCTCAGTAATTCTGATTCCTGATAGCCTAAAATACGTTCCGCTCCAACATTCGCCGTAACAATCTTTTTCTGGCAGTCGATTATAATCAGTCCCTCATTCATCATCATAAACACTTCCATCATGATACTTTCTGGTGTTATACTCATCATCCGGTATCTGGTTATCGCATAGTTCATTCCTACAACACAGATAATCGACAATATAACTGTCATCGGTGGGAGTTTGCTTACACCGATCATCGGTAAAAGGGTGTCAAATAAACTGCCCAGTATGAGGGTTGAAAGAAATGAGAAGAATATTATTCTTGATTGCCGACGTTCGCGCTCAAAGGTAGTCGACCGATACCAATTAAACGTAATAACCAGAGACATTAAAATAAATGTGGCATAATAAACGGTAAAATAATAATCCCAAAAAAAGCCGCGATCCGTTGGTACGGCAAATGACCAGCCGCTCTGAAGCCGCAACAGATACGCTGGTTCAATGGGAGTAAAGGTATAATAGATTATACAGAAGACTCCTGGCGTAATAAGCAGCACATTCTTCCAGATTTTATTATAGAAATCCCGGCGTTTCGCTAAAAAAAGCACAAAATAAAATAGTTCTGTGAACAGGGTGGACCAGCAGATGATCATCATTCTTCGATACGCAGCTGCTATTTCAGCGGTTTCTGTTAAGGTCATCAGAGCAAGTAATAGTGACCACAATGAGAAATTCAAACAGATAATCCCAAATATCCAGTTGGCACCATTCTTTTTTTTGGGATATAACGTTATAATACTGGTGGTGAAATAAAAGGCGCAGCATAACAAATAAATAAAGGCAAACCAGTTCATATTGTATTCCTTTCACGAGTTGCTTAAATGCTGCTCAACCAATAATTTTTTCAGCTCAGTTACTGATAGCGGTTTATGATAATAGTATCCCTGTACTTCATCACACATTCGCTGATTTAAGAATTCATATTGTTTTTTTGTTTGAACCCCTTCAGCGGTTACCAGACAACCCATATCCCGGGCTAAAACAATGATTGCTTTGGTAAAGGCCTTATCTGTATCGCTGTTTATATCGCCATTAATATTTAGCATCGGAATCTTGATCCGGTCTATTGGCAACTTTTTCAAATATTTTAATGAAGCATACTCCGACCCAAAATCATCAATGGTCATATGCACGCCAGTTTTTTTCAGTGATTCCAATATCTTCGGCATTTTTTCTTTTTCCATCATCGCCGTTTTTTCGGTAATTTCCAGTTCAAGACAATTATGAGCTAAGCCGGTTTCACGAATAATTGACTCGATGCGTTCGGCAATTTGGGGGTGCAGCAGTTCCCGAGCGGATAAGTTCACGCTTATTCGCAGATCTGTTGCGCCCAAATCCTGAAATTCCTTGGCCTGTTGACAAGCGGTGTAAAGCACCCATTCACCAATCTCATTGATTAAACTTGTTTTCTCGGCAATCTTCATAAATTCATTGGGTAACAACAAGCCCCTGTTTTGGTGGTGCCATCGGATTAAAGCCTCGATGCCAACGATTTTTCCATTTAATACATTGATCTGAGGTTGATAAAACAGCTCGAATTCCCGGTTATTTAATGCTTCATATAATTCGTGAGTAATTTCCATGGTTTCATGAATTTGCTTTTTCATCGCTTCAGAAAACCGCACATACTGGTTCTTGCCTTTTTCCTTGGCTTTATACATGGCAATGTCCGCATGTTTGATCAGTGTTTCCCCATCATCACCATCCGTCGGACAAATAGCTAAGCCCAGACTGGTCGTGATATAGCACTTCTGACCATCTAAATGATAGGGCTGTTTAAAACAATCAAGAATTTGCCTGGCAATCGTATCCATTTCCTGATATTCGCCCAGACTTTGGATCAGAATAATGAATTCATCCCCGCCGATCCGGGCCACCAGATCATTCTCCCGCATGCTGTTTTTTAGACGCTGTGCCACCATTTTCAGTAACGCATCACCCATATCATGGCCCATGGTGTCATTAATCAATTTAAAATCGTCAAGATCCATAAAAAAAACACCCAGGAAACGGTCTTTACATTTACATTGATTGATAATCCTATTCAGGCTAGTCGTCAGGTAATAACGGTTAGGCAGACCGGTTAAGATATCATGATAGGCGATATCTTTAGCTTGTTCTTCCGATTTTTTTATGACATCATTTAACAACTCGATCTCGACGTTTTTTTCAGTCACTTCCTGGTACTTTTTTTCCACTGAAAAGTATCGGTTAACATTAATCTGATGAACTGAAGCAAGAATCAAACTTAATACGAGAAATAAAACAAACTGCACAACAAAATAGATTAAATCGAGATTTAGAAATTGATTTTCAAAGGTATGATAAATCGAGTAGAAGAATGCGATGATTGTGGCCAATTCCAATAACATCAGCATCGATTTTGAAATCCGTACCAGTGCCAATGATAATTGGATAAAGGCGACTGTCCAGACAGCCGGACCAATAACATCATAAAAACGAATAAAAATATAAATCAATGTCAGACCGGATAGAATCGCGATAATCCAGTTCATGATCTTAACATTGATTTTGATTTTAACCACAAACCAAAACAGGATGGCCAGTAAAATGAAAAACAAACTGTCAACCAATGACTGGCCAATGCTGAACTTCTGAAGATTGAAACGCACCAGAAAATTGACGATGGCCGCAATAAACAAGAGACTTGAAGCATACATGCTGACCATGATATTCTCATAATAGCTGATCAATGCCCGATCTCCGGTTGACTCATTTATTTTATTCAGGACATCTGGGATCGTTTTTATCTTATTCATAGTTTGCTTTGAAAGTATGAACAGCCACATTGCTCAAACTTTCTCATACACATGACAACAAGCATGCCGCTCGTATCGCATATACATAATGATGGTATCCAGCCACCATACCGTAAGCCAACGGTCGTTTGTCACATCCTTCCTTGATGAATTGTCGTCGTTTTTATCAGTGATCAAGTCTTCCATGCCAACGAGCCATGCCATTTTGAAGACCGTACAAAGCAATTTTTTCTTACAGATTTATTCTTCTCAGTTTATATTCCCGTTATTTATTAAATGTAACGCTTTAATGCTTAATTCTAAACGGCAAACAGCGTTATTGCATTGCCCCGGGTTTGGCATTGATGCATTGCATTAATTGTTGAAAGCTGTTACAATTTGATTATAAACTACTTTCTTTACCAATTCAATGGAATGGAGCTGTCAATGTATCTGATCATTATTTTTTCCCTGATTTTATTAACTCAACTTTCCCAGCTTAAT
>NZ_DJGY01000038.1:0-10844 GCF_002435675.1 Acetobacterium sp. UBA5834
GTGATATCGACATCTTTGTTATAAACTTTCAAAATGGATAGTGCAATTGGATGACTTGAGTGACTTTCAGCAAATGCTGCGTATTCAATCAATTCCTCATTTGTAAAATCAATTTGAGAGTTGATATCCACAACTTCAAATACACCCTTGGTTAGCGTTCCCGTCTTATCGAAAACAACTGTTTCTACATTGTTCAACGCTTCAAGATAGTTACTGCCTTTTACTAATATACCTCTCTTCGATGCTCCACCAATCCCTCCAAAGAAGCCCAATGGTATTGAAATTACTAACGCGCATGGACAAGATATAACTAAGAATACTAAGGCTCGATATATCCATGTAGAGAAAGTAGCACCAGGGATCACCAATGGTGGTATGATTGCTAAGGCTAATGCTCCAAATACGACAATCGGAGTATAGTAACGTGCAAATTTTGTTATAAATTTTTCTGTAGGAGCCTTCCTACTGCTGGCATTCTGAACCAGATCCAAAATCTTAGATACTGTTGAATCGGCAAAATCCTTTGTTACCTCTATAGTCAAAACACCATTTTTATTAATGAACCCGCTCAGTGCATCATTTCCAGGCTCGAGTTCACGGGGAACAGATTCCCCTGTCAACGCAGCAGTATCAACCATAGAGTTTCCTTCTATGACCTTGCCATCTAGTGGAATTCTTTCTCCCGGTTTAACCATGATGATGTCACCTATGTTTACTTCTTCTGGAGATACTTTTCGAATCTCATCGCCAACCTTAAGATTTGCATAGTCAGGTCTTATATCCATCAGAGCACTTATTGATTTTCTGGAGTGACCTACTGCCATATCCTGGAACAATTCACCTACCAGATAGAACAGCATTACTGCTACCCCTTCAGGATACTGACCAACGAAGAAAGCACCAATGGTAGCAATACTCATCAGAAAGTGCTCACTGAATACCTGTCCACGGGCAATACCTCTAATTGCTTTTAAGACAACATCTCCGCCAACTATGATATAGCTAATGATAAATATGGTAAGTTCAAGCCAATTTTGGAAATTAAAGATTAAGCCCACCATAAACATTGCTCCCCCGACAACAAGCTTCATGATTTCTTTTTTGTTGATACCTTCTTCTTCCTTATTTTCTTTAAAGTTGGCCTTGGATGTATCCTTCTCAAAAACAACCCTAACATCTGGTTCGATTTTTTTTACGATGCCTTCAATCTTCTCATTTAACTCAGTGCGGTTGACTTTTGGATTTATTTCCAGTGTTAGTTTCTTCGAAACAAAATCTACTGCCGCAAATTCTACTCCATCTAAACCGCTTATTTCTTTTTCCATTTTAGCCGCACAATTCGCACATCCAAGTCCTTCAAGAATCGCTGTGCTTTTGTTTACCCTTGTTCTTTCTACCTCAACTATTTTTACGTCAGGCTCAAGTTTGCTTACAATGGTTGTTACTTCTCCAAGAATTCTACCAAATTCCTTTTTATCGATCACTTCAATTGTCAGCTTCTTAGATACAAAATCAACGGTCGCACTATTTACTCCTTCAAGGCTTTGTGTTTGAGCTTCAATCTTTGCTGCACAATTCGCGCAGTCAAGTCCTTCGAGTATTAATACTTTTTTACTGCTCTTGTTAACGGATTTTTCTTTCACTACTACATCCGGTTCGTGCTTTTTCACTATAGTCACTACTTTTTTTAGTGTTTCTTGATAGTCCCCCTCTATTTCATTTTCTAAAGTCAATGTCTTGTTCATGAAGTTCATATAGGCTTTGACTCCATTTAATTTATTAACCTCATCTTCAATTTTAGCTGCACAATTGGCACAATCTAAACCTTCTAAAATTACTTCCTTCTTTAACATTACTGTCCCTCCTTTACTTACTTTCTTCTGAAATATGAATTAATCCCTGGTCAAATATTTGCTTTACATGCTCATCTGCTAGGGAATAGAACACAATCTTTCCTTCTCTTCTACTTTTTACGAGTTCAGCCTGTTTTAGGACTCTTAATTGATGTGAAATTGCTGACTGCGTCATATTCAATAAATATGCAATATCACAAACGCACAACTCGTTTTCATCCAATGCCCAGAGTATCTTAATTCGTGTTGAGTCACCAATCGCTTTAAATAGGTCTGAAAGATCATAGAAAGTTTCTTCTTGAGGCATTTTTTCGCGCACTTTATTTACAACTTCTTCGTGTATCACATCACAGTCGCATCTATCGATGAGTTGTAATTTGTTTATCATTAGTATCTCCTTTGCTATTATTCAATTGAACACATGAACAATCGTTCATGTGTATAGTATATTACCTCGTGAGTGATTTGTCAATAAATATATGAACGTTTGCTCAAGTGTTATGAACTACTTATGATAACGACCTGGTAACAATTTTTGAAATTAAAACTTAAATAACTTTTTACTAGACAAAATACTTATCTTAGAAAGTGGTAGGATAATCAGAAAGTTTAAACTTGAAGCAGAATCTTAAGTTAATCTAGTTAATTTAATTGAACATACTGATCAACAAATCATCACATATATTTTTGAAACAGAAAAATTCTCAAAAAATTGATAAAATTTAATGGCACTAAAAGTTAAGCGGAAACAGGCTTGAATTATAAGCAATATAAATGCACTGAATGTAAGAATTGTCTTAAAAGATCAGCATTTACGAAGTCTGTTGCGGGAAGAAGTGTTCAATAGTGGGAACATGCAGATATGAAGGGGCAAGAGCCTATTCTAAAGCCCTTACCCCTTCATTTATTCATTATTCTATTTTAATTTTCGAAAATACACTAAACTTGAAACACTCCCGCTATATTTCTATGCATTATCATAAATCAGCTTAAACGTAAGCAGTTTTTGAGATGTGACTTTATGCTAAAACAAGTTCTAATTATAGTTGAATGTTATTTGAAAAACAAAATACTCCGATCTTACTTCTTACTTTCCTTAACATCGTAGAAATGTTTTAGATTTTCCGGCATATCATATTCTTGTTCAGCTATATTAGAATTCAAATTTTCTCCATACACTGCCTTGAGAATTCCTTCAATTACCATTGCCTTGGGTGGCACGGTATAATCTTTACCTTGATAACGCCAAACTCGACAGTCAACTTCATCTCCCAAAAGATCACCACAAGATTCGCACAAACTTTCTTTAAACTCCATCTGAATATCACGCCCATTAACGCGGATTGTAGGTGAGCTTAAAAATTTATAAGTTGTTGCTAACTCTTTAGTATTAACATTGATTTTATTTACTTGTACATCTGTTCCAGTTGCTTCGAGTATATTAGTAACTTCATCCAAAGCTTCATCCAAGTTGTTTTCAGTACCCTGACAACGAGTACAAACACTCAAATCCAAATATAAAAAATCAATTGTGAGTTTGTTTTTTTTAATTTTAATCACTTCTTCATTTCCGGAACATCCTGTTGTTCTTGGACAACAGCCTGAATTGCCTTTTTTAGTCATATTAATCACTCCTTAATTTAAATTCATACTCAATTTCAATCTGTCCTTCGCTGATTTAAAAATATTTTCTATCGAGACCTCTTGTATCCATGGTATCATCATCAAAATTACCAGCGCTTATTTCATTGACTTTCTCAAGCTATTTTTCTCAGTTTCAGCACACCTAAAAAACAACGTGTCTTTTGTATCCCCAGGCCTAATAGTCACACCTCCATTCAGACTTAAAAACCTATCAACAAACACTTCACTTCCCTCAGTCTTTGCAGCAATCTCTGTACTGAAATACGTTGTACCCCATTGATCTTTGTGTCTCTCGATGACAGATTTGAGTTGTGATCAGTAGCAAAAGGATCTATTCTGTTTGCAGGGGGCGCAAATCCTCCTTGTAATTAAACATCACCATTTTTGTTTAGCTTTGTTTTGCAGACGCAGTCTTTTTTATCATTTGATATTTGGACGAAAAAAGATAATACTTCATTCGTTTTGTCTTTATTAAGCGAATACCTCATCCAAGCACCATCACGAGTTGCATTTACCAGCCCACTTTCAGTCAGTATTTTCATATGGTAGCTAAGAGTAGCCTGTGTTATGGTAACTTCTTTCAATATATCGCTGGCACACATTTCACCACAGAATAACATATCTATAATCATTAATCTCAATTTACAAGGCATTAAATATCGGTACATAATTGCTTTTCTTGAAGTTGAAACTATATTGTATTGCATAAATGTCCTGCTTTCGATGATTAACGATATTCAAACTATTGTGAATTTAAAAGCAACATGGCATTATTGGCTGAATACGATCCGTGAACCGTTTGATTATCATTACCTTTGTCGCATCATAATTTGGTCGCGTGCAATGAAAGTCGTGAGTGGGGAGTTCTCAGAATAGACCATATTCGAATTTCGGGAACAATCATAACCAGGACTCCCCGTTGAATCTGAATATCGGTTTCCACATCGGAATACCCATACTCAGCTTGAATGATACAGGCCACAAATGCAAGTCTCAATGGTTTAGCCACATTTATCCTTTTTATTTAAAAACAGTTTGTCGTACTTTCTTCAAAGGCCTTCCAGGGAATCGATTCGGCTTTTTTACCGATCGATTGGTAGCATTCATTTTCATGCCAATGGGTTGTTTGAATTCGCTGAAACTGATCTGATTATCGTTGAATTTATACATTTATATCACCTCGTGTTCAAGGTTTTTGAGTGGTTTCGCACATTTCTCTTTCACTTACTATACCACGAAATCCCTCAAAAAGTCAGTGATGTTGAGGGTTGGCGGTTTGTTCAGCAGCCATTACTTATATTCACTAACATTTTGCATGTGAAAAACAAGAGTCAACGACAAAGCACAATATATGTTGTACGTTTACTTATATGCCGCGAAGCTCAACTGATGGGATTATCGGCCGAATAAGCTCTTGAAAAGCCTGCATTTCTTCTCTTGAAAAACCACTGAGCCCACCCTCCAATATGTCCCCGGAATCAACAAAATTCTGGAGATAATAGTGTTCTGCCCCTTTGAGCCATTGCGCAATGGCCAACATATCTTTGCTTGTATGTAATTGGCGCACGACTGTAGTTCGGAACTCATAGGGTACTATGTTTGAAAGTAATAGATCGACGCTTTCTTTGATAAGATCAAGGTTATAGTTATTAATTCCTATGGTTTGTCCATAAGAATCTGGTGAATTTTTAATATCCATGGCAACATAATCTACTAGACCAGTTTCAATTAGCTGTTTTAATTTTTTAGGCAAGCTTCCATTGGTATCCAATTTTACTAAAAAACCTAATGCCTTAATTTCCCTTATAAAATTTTCAAGCTGATCTTGCAAAAGCGGTTCGCCTCCGGTGATGCAGACTCCATCTAAAATACCTAAGCGTCTCTTCAAAAAATCCATAACTTCCTTCTGTAAAACACCCTTCTCTGATAGCTTATTTTCTACAATGGATGCATTATGACAAAATGGGCAACGATAATTACATCCGACTGTAAAAATAGTACAGCATGTCTTATCAGGATAATCCAATAGGGATAATCTTTGGACGCCACCTATATTCATTTAAAACTCCTTTCTTCAAGAAAGCTGGGAAAATTGAAATAGTTATTTTCATCTTCATTTTTTTATAAATACTAAACCATAATGATAGGGTGGTAGATCAACATGTTTATCTAAAGCAAGCCCTGCTTTTAATGCCCACTTTATAATCATTTCAGGCTTTGGTCTTATTTCCATAGATGGTCCTCGTGGCGTTTTTTCATATTTCCAATGCGTTATTGCAATTCTACCATCATCATTTAAAATATTATATGCATTTTTAAGAAGTGTAATCGGTTCCTCACAGTGAAGGATATTAAATAATGTTATAAAATCAATTTCACCCTTATAGTTATTCAACATGTTTAAAGTGCTGTCGTTACAGATATCACCATTTATCAATTGAATTTTCGAAGAATTATGTTCCGTTATTTTATCACGACAAACCTCAATCATGGCATCATCAATGTCAATTCCGATCACCTTTGAACTTACAATTTCTGCAATCGGCAATAAGAATATTCCATAACCACACCCGATATCAATTAAAGTTCTTATTTGGCTATTAATGCCGATTTTGTTTATCATGTCTATCGGTTTAAAAAATGCATCCCACGTAGCTTCTGATGGCATTCCTGACTCTCTGTATTTCATTCTCTATTCCCCATTATCTTTCACTAATATTGAATTTCTATTAAACTATTTTCACAAGCTTTTTAAGTCATAGTATTCATATCATATACAAATAAAATTAAATCTATATTTATCACATTCAAACTAAGCTTTCCATGGATCTTGAGTTTAATAACAATGTAAGCTAAGACACATCGCTAACGAAAGTTAAGCAAAAAAAGCCTCGGCATCGAACCGGAGGCTTAGGTAGCAACAAAAGCAATTTAGTCTCAAATATATGAAATCGGGAATGCTTTATGGCCGTTTTTTTAGACTTAATCCTTCGACTTGGATCGTTGCACCAATCAGATTTCTTTTTAGCACAAAATGTAGTGTTGAGGCTATCACCTTTGCATTTTTACTGATATATACGGTAATACCATTCTGTTGAAAAATATCAAACGCTTCCAATTGATCTGGTTTCGTAAGTGAAACCTCAGAGAGCTCAAAAGTTGGACAACATCCACCCCCGGTGGAACTGATCGTGAGTGTCAAATCGTTTTTTCCTTTTTTATGCATGTATGCTAAAACTGCGGCGTCTATCTTTAGTTTAAATGAATTGTCCATCTTTATCACTCCTATTCCATTTTATTTTTCGGCAATATGATTGTAAAACAACTACCTTTGTTTAATTGACTTTCGGCTTCAACCATGCCCCCATGGACAGTTACAATTGACTTAACAATGGCCAAACCGATTCCGGAACCACCAGTCATGCGGTTTCGGGATTTATCCGCACGGTAAAACCGCTCAAATACATATTGAAGTTCATCTTTTGGAATACCGATTCCATTATCACTAACACTTACTTGAACAAACTGCTTATCTTCAGAAATATGAATTTTTATAGTTCCATTCTCTGGTGTATATTTTACCGCATTAGAAACTAAATTTATGAGAACCTGGCTGATTCTATTCTGATCTGCATAGATGGCTGAACTGTCCCCACTAATCGATACGTTCAACATTTTTTTATTAATACCTACTTCAAAGTTACCAACTGCCTTTTCGGATAACTCAGTCAGATTGATTTGTGTTTTATCAAGTTTTAAATTATCACTTTCAACTTTTGCCAAATTCTCTAAATCCTGAATGATTTTGCCGATCCGCAATATTTCATCGTGGCAACTTTGCAAACGTTCGTTTGTGGGTTCCCAGATCCCCTCAATCATGGCCTCAATATGGGTTCCGATGGATGTAAGAGGGGTTCGTAATTCATGAGCTACATCTGATGTCAATTGTTTTCTTAACGATTCCTGCTTTCCCAGTGAATCGGCCAAATGATTGACAGCAACAATGAGTTCATTTAATTCTCTGGTATTTGAGCCTTCGGCGATGCGCACATCATAATCACCATCAGAAATTTGTTTTGTGACCGTGACAGTATTTAGGATTGGACTGCTTAATCGTTTAGCCAGGATTGTTCCGACGATAACTGAAAAAATGAGTGAGAAAAGTCCGATACCGATTAAAATTGTGTTGAGTGCATACAAAAACTGAAAATCATCAGCGCTTAAAAAGTACGGTCCAAAATAACTGATATGTGCGGTGCCAATGACCTCCCCGTCTTTCATAATCGAGATGGTCTTTGACATAAATTCACCATTCATTTGCGGGTATTTCGTGTCCATTCGATGTGAAATATCATCCATCACTTGTGTACACAAGGACATATCGCAGGTTTCAGCATCCCAGATCGTTTGATTCTGCAAATCATAAACCTTAACAATATACCCGTCATAAAGTGCATACATGCCAATGGTATGAACGAAATCAGCATCCCATGTTTTTGTATTCAGATCATATTGCTGACTCAAACTATCTGTTATTTCCTGAGTTCGTTTCTCCTGCTGAATGGTAAGATAATTAGTAAATTCTTTTTCTATTAAAATATTAGATAGAAAGCTGATCGAAGCTACAGTCAGTAACATTATCAGAGCAATAGTCAGCGATAATTTTGTTCTTAAGCTATGTTTCATAGCAATCTCCTAATTCAAGATTAATTGAATTTCTTCATTTAATAACCATAACGAAAAATGATTAATTTTATATCTGTTACGGAGTAGCCTTCGTTTTCGACTGAATATATAAAACTGTCTAATCTCGTCACTTCTGCATCAAATTCAATTGTTATATTCTTTTTAGGCAAATCAACTGCTACCTCTGCTTGTGCATCGATCTTAATGATTGTTTCCATTAATTCTTGTCCGCAAAGGCCACTGGATAAACCTTCAATATTGAGTGTCATTTGTACCATTTCTTTCACCTTTTAATCTATGTAAAATTGGGTGTTGGGAAAATACAGCAACACGCCTATTCACAAAATTCATACTTAGTAAAATACAAAATCATTCTTTAATTTAAAAATTGAATGACTTAGCATTAATAACTTCAATTCAATATTTTCGTAATCACAGGCAGTGTTTTGACGTTGTTTTTTATAGCCCGATCGTATAATTTTATAACGACTAATGATAAACCGAATCCGATTATACCACCACCAACTTGAAACCCTACCAATGATTGACCAAGCTGATTTGCAATCAACCAACCAATCGCCGCTCCCGCGGCGGCGGCAAATAAAGGAATCGCATATACCACAAAGGCTGCGAGTACCATACTTGCACTGTGCATCTCAAATGCTACTTTTTGTCCTGGTTTAGCCGAAACGGCATTGCGAACGTCCATGACAATAGCACTATCTCCAGGGCATGCTCCACAGTTATCGCAATCCCCATGTCTGGCGGCCTTGACTTTTGCCACATTTCCATTTACTTCAATAACAATCCCAATTTCTTGCTGTTTCATTTTCATTCCCACCTTTTAAAATTTCAATCCGTTCTGATTGATGAATCGATTATGACTTACGTCCATATTGGACCATACTATCTGTTGTTTATAAGCGTCTTTACTTTTAAGCAAAGACGCTTATAACAACTTTTTAACCGTATCAGCATGTGACATCTTTGAAATTTTTTAAGGATATTGGTTTTATACTATTTACGGTTATTTGCATTAGTTTTTCAGATTTGTCCTACTACATTGAAGTCTTCTTCTTCGATGGCCGCTTTAAAACTCTCAAAGGTTAAATTATCTGAATCGTATTCGATTGCCACCGTTTTTCCAGGAAGATCGACGATGACACTCTCAACACCTTCAAGTTCGACAACAGCATTTTTTACAGCTCTTTCACAGTGAGCACAGGACATACCTTCGACATTTAAAATTATTTTTTTCATTTTTTGCACCTCATTAAATTTTATTTAAAATATTTATTTTGAGTCGTTATTCTAGACTATTTATTTAATACTAAACGGTTTTAAGAATTTATCAACTTCAATTGGTTTTTTATCTTCGTCTTCGGCACTGACCTTGGCGAAAACCCAGCCTTCAACTTTTTCCGGATCAACGCCGGCATCAATAAAAATCTGTGGATTTAAAACAAAGACGATATCCTTGTCATTGGTACTCATGTCTTTCGCCCATTCAAACGCATTGCCATCACCAAGATCGACCCCATAGTGGTCAAGGGCGGTATGATATTTAATATTTTCACGTTTTAAATTGACAATCTGTTCATAGGAGGCTAGCGGTGTGACTTCGCCTTTATAGGTTAATTTTTCATCACCTAACATGGTTCCGACCATAATCTTATCGCCGATAACCATCCCGGCAGGGAGTTTGGTGACATCAAGTCCGGCATCGATGAATGGTTTCGCAGCCACTTCCAGCATCACATCGTGAGGTGTGCCACTGCTGTAATCTTTACTCCAGATAAAACGGGCGGTTCCATCCGGTGCCGACAAAGACCATCCGCCATTCATCTCGTCTTCGGCAATTTGATCAGGGATTGCCTGAAGAACCGCATCAAATGATGTGATAGAGGTCTTGCCAACAACATCTGCCTGCTGGCAACCAGATAGGACAACTAATAACAATGCTACTGCCCCTACTAAAACAATTTTCTTTTTCATAATCATATCTCCTTTTTATTTTAAGTTTATTTTTTTACTATTACTTATTACTTTTTATGGCTTGAACCCTTTTAATCTCAGTGCATTGGTGAGCACTGAAACCGAGCTCAGTGACATGGCCGCAGCGGCAAAAATAGGATTCAGCAGTGGCCCGCCAAACAGATAGAACAATCCGGCGGCAATGGGGATTCCGGCGACATTATAACCAAATGCCCAGACCAAATTTTGTTTGATGTTACGAATCGTGCTTTTGCTGAGTTTAATGGCAGTGGGAACGTCCATCAGATCACTTCGCATCAGCACAATGTCGGCGGATTCCATGGCGACATCGGTACCGGAGCCAATCGCAATACCAATATCAGCCTGAACCAATGCCGGCGCGTCATTGATGCCATCCCCAACCATCGCCACTTTTCGGCCTTCTGACTGGAGCTTTTTAACCTCATTTGATTTATCCTGGGGCAATACTTCGGCCAGAACCCGATCAATGCCAACCAGTCTGGCAATGGTTGCCGCGGTTTTTTGATTATCTCCGGTAATCATCGCCACTTCAATACCCATTTCATGAAGCTTGGCAATGGCCGCTTTACTGCTTGCTTTGACGACATCGGCCACAGCAATAATCCCGGACAGCGTGCCATCCATGGCAATGTACATGGGCGTTTT
>NZ_DJGY01000017.1:0-88680 GCF_002435675.1 Acetobacterium sp. UBA5834
CTTGACAAGCGTGTACATTATAATTGGCTTTTTATGCTTTTGGCCATTCTTTCTTAAGCACTTTTTCGACAAAAGTCCGGGCCAGCTGTTCGTCAAATTGCTGACCGGCGCATTTTTTAATTTCGATGATCGCCTCTTCATCAGTCAAGGCCCGGCAATAAGGCCGCTCGGTGGTCATTGTGCAGTAGGCATCGGCAATGGCAATGATCCGACCCTGTAAGGTTATTTCATTGGCTTTCAGACCTTTGGGATAGCCCTTACCATCCCAGCGCTCATGGTGCTCCAGCACAAATTTGGCAATTTCAGCTAATTCAGTGACGGAACGGAGAATGTGGTAGCCGATTTCAGGGTGGCGCTTGATTTCAGCCCATTCGGCATCGCTGAGTTTTTCAGACTTGTTTAAAATGGCAGCGTCGATGGCAATTTCGCCAATATCATGACGCAATCCAGCCAGGCCGAGCTGATTGAGCGCTTCTGTTTCCAAGCCAAGTTCCCGGCCAATGGCCTGGCAGTAATCACAGACTAATTGGGAATGAATCACTTCCTGGTGGTTGCGTTCGTAAATGGAGTTGACAATTAATTCAATCGTGGCTTTTTTAATACTGGGACTGATGGTCAGCTTATGCTGATACATAGCATCTTCGGCTCGCTTAAAAACATCGGTCAGGTCGTCATGCGGATCGGTTTTAATGGCAAAGCCCATCGAAACAGAGAGGATGATGTTGTCAATTCGCACCTTGCTGATCGCAGCATTAAGTCGCTTGATTATATTTTCGACGCTGGTGCGGTCAGTTTTTGAAAAGAGGATCACAAACTCATCGCCGCCCACCCGTGAGGCAATTTCATCGTGGCGGCATTCACTTTTTAAGATCTGGGCAAATTCTTTTAAAATCTTGTCCCCCATTTGGTGGCCATAGGCATCATTAATCAGCTTGAGCCCGTTGACATCTGCCATAATCAGGGCAATTGGCAGGTTTCGCAGGGTATCCAGACGGAGGAGCTCTTCTTCATAAAAACGACGATTGTAGAGTCCGGTTAACTGATCATGATAGCTTAAATAAAGCACTTTTTCTTCGGCTTTTTTGCGTTTGTCAATATTGCGGCTGACTCCCACCAACTCAATATCACCACTGGCATGGTAGCGGTATTTGGTGGAAACCTCAACCCAGATCAGGCGGCCATCTTTGCAGGGCTGCTGGATTTCAATCAGGTAGGTATTGGGAGCTTTGGGGTTGGCAATAAAGGTTTGGACATTTTTTTTGAGGTTTGCCCGAACCCGCTGTAGGGAATCGGCCGTCATCGAGTCGGCCAGATTTTCGGCCATCGCTTCTTCGGGCGTGAGACCCCGCAACTGAAAAATTGAGGGGCTCATGTAGGTAAATGTGTTATGGGTAAGATTGAAAAGCCAAATAACATCAGAGGCAAATTCAGTCAGGAAACGGTATTTTTCTTCGCTTTTAATCAGGGCCAGTTCAGCTTTCTTCCGTTCAGTGATATCGTTAATAATGCTGATGATGTGAGGGGTGTTGTTCATGATGATAATTTTAGCAGAAACGGAACAGATGCGGATATCATTATTTTTTGTGCGAAAATTCAATTCATAGTCATCGACAGACTGATTGTCGGTGATGGCTTTGAGCAGCTTTTCACGATCGGCGGGCTGTTCGTAAAGATTCAGCTCCAATAAACTTTTGTTTTCAACTTCTTCCCGGGTGAAGCCAGTAAAATTTAAAAAGCCAAGATTGAAATTGACAATTTTGCCGTTGGGCAGACTGGTGATCAGGCTGGCATCAGGACTGAGGTTAAAGATTTGCTCAAACTGTTCCATGGCATTGCGAATATCGGCACTCATCCGTTCATTGTTCATGACAATAAAAGTGAAGGTCACAATGATGTTGACAATAAAGGCTCCGGAAAAAGAAAGAATTTGAAAAATCGTTGGCGTCAGGGCATTACTTATCGGAGCGGAAAACAAAGCAAAAATGGCTCTAAAACCGGAAAAAACACTCATGACAGCATACATCATAAAGAGCAGCGGAATTTGGCGGGGGAAGGGGGGCTTTCGGATATTAAAAAGGGTGGTGGCAATCAGCAGAGCAATCGTAGCAAAGGATAAATAGACAAAAAAGATGCGCAGCGAAATGCTGTTAAATACAAACTCGAAATAGATAAGCAGGACCAGACAAAATCCGAAAACAATGGATGGAAGCCATTTATTTTCCGGCAGATCTAAATAATTCACCAAGCCCAGATACTGAAAAATCAGTGCCAGTAGGAGCAAAGCGTTTCCAATCACAACCGTGACCAGGCCGTTATCGCTACTGCCCTGAAGCATCACAAAAAGAAACCCTAGGGCAAAAAAGGAGCAGCTGGCTCCAAAGTGATCAACGCCGGGATATTTGGACGACAAAAAAAAGATAAAGATTGCCTGAAAGACGCTGGAAATTACTAAAATCAGGGCAATGGTAGCCAGATCGATATTCATAGTTGCCTCTCATCGGATGAAGACGGATAACGTGTAACAACAGATGCCCGCATTTTAAAAAAGGATTATTTATGATTATTATATCCCGATTTGATAAAAAGAAACAGCGATCGTTAAAAAATACTAATATGAAAATGATTTTCAAATTGCTTTGACAGCGGTGGGATTTTGATGTAATATGAAAATGATTTTCAAATTCATTTTAAGCGGGGGAAAAAATGGGAAAACCGTCTTACTACAAAACAAAGCAACAGGATACAATCCTGAAGTATTTGATTTCCAAAAAAAATCAGCACATTACTGTCACTATGATTGCCGAATTTTTAGAAAAGCAGGGCACACCGGTGGGCGTAACAACCATTTATCGACATCTTGACAAGTTGGTGGAACAGGGCGAACTGCAAAAATATATCATCGATGGAGTAACCAGTGCCTGTTTTCAGTATATCGGCGATGAAGCCCATTGCCATGAGCATTTTCATCTGAAGTGCGAAAATTGCGGAACCCTGATTCATCTGGAATGTGGCTACATGAATGATCTCTACACCCATGTGTTGAAACACCACGCCTTTGATATTAATTCATTCAAAACAGTTTTTTATGGTTTATGTAAAGGCTGTTCAGATAAAAAAAACCATACGGAGGCATTATGATGCGAAAAAAGATTGTTGTTTTTATGGTTCTACTGGTTTTGGCAGTGGGTGTAACCGGCTGTGCCCAGAATACAGCGGCAAAAAACGCCGAGAGTGCAGGAAAGATCAGCATTGTCACGACTATTTTTCCCGTCTATGATTTTGCCAGAGCGATTGCCGGGGGTCAGGCTGAGTTGACGATGCTGGTAAAACCAGCTGCTGAAGTTCATTCCTATGATCCTTCACCGGCAGATATAATAAAAATTCAGGAAGCGGATGTATTTATCTACATTGGCGGCGAGAATGATGCCTGGGTCAGCACCATTCTGGAATCCATGGATACCAGCAATAAGAAAATTATTCGGCTGATGGATGCGGTTAAACCGGTTGAAGAGGAAACGGTGGAAGGGATGGAGGCTGAAGAAGAGGAAGTGGTCGCCAAAACGACTCAAAATAAAACCGAACCGGCTGAGGAAGAAATTGAGTATGACGAACATATCTGGACCTCGCCTAAAAATGCCATCTTAATGGTCAATGAAATCGCTGTGGCATTGGCTGAAATTGATCCCCAAAATGCTGCTGTCTATACCCAGAATGCCGCTGACTATACGGCTCAGATTCAGGCCGTGGATGATGAAATTGCCGGGATTGTGGCAGCCGCTCCCAATAAGCTGCTGGTCTTTGGTGATCGCTTTCCGTTTCGGTACTTTGTTGACGAATTCGGGCTTGACTATAAAGCCGCATTTCCGGGCTGTAGCACCGATACCGAGGCCAGTGCGGGCACTTTGGCTTATCTGATGAACACCATCAAAGAGAATAATATTAAGTATGTTTATTATATCGAACTCAGCAATCAAAATATTGCCAAAGCCATCAGCGAACAAACCGGAGCCGGGCTACTGCAACTTCATTCGGTTCATAATGTGACAAAGGACGATTTTGATGCTGGCGCAACCTATGTTTCAATTATGCAGCAAAATGTCGAAAACCTGCGAAAGGGGTTGGCCAACCAATGAAACTAATTTCCTGTGAAGGGGTCACCATCGGATATGATGGACAACGGGCCGTGAACAAGGTCAGCTTTGATCTGGAGCAGGGTGACTATCTTTGTATTGTGGGCGAAAACGGTTCAGGAAAAAGTACCCTGGTCAAAGGTCTGTTGGGACTGATTAAACCTCAGGAGGGCAGCATCACCTTTAACGGCATTGCGCCAAATGAAATCGGCTATCTACCGCAACAGACAGTGATTCAGCGGGACTTTCCAGCCAGCGTTGGCGAGGTGGTGATCTCCGGCTGCCTTAATCGGCGCGGGCTGTTGCCGTTTTATTCCCGGGCAGAAAAAGATCGGGCCGCTGATAAGATGAAGCAGCTTAATATCACTGATATTCAAAAGAAATCCTATCGGGACTTGTCGGGCGGCCAGCAGCAGCGGGTGTTGCTGGCCCGGGCCCTCTGTGCTACCGAAAAACTGCTGTTGCTGGATGAGCCGGTTTCCGGTCTGGATCCGGTGATGACCGCCGATTTGTATCAATTGGTAGCAAGGCTTAATCAAACCCAGGGGATTACGGTCTTGATGGTTTCACATGATCTGGAAAGTGCCATCAAATATGGCAACAAAATTCTGCACATGAAAACCGAAACGGCCTTCTTTGGTTCAACCGCCGATTACCTGAAAACAGAGATGTGTCAGCGGATGATGGGGGCTAAGATATGATTGAATTGCTGACTGAATTACTATCGTACACCTTTGTGGTCAGAGCCCTGATCGTTGGGGTTCTAGTCTCTCTGTGTGCCGCCCTGCTGGGTGTCAGTCTGGTCTTAAAACGCTATTCGATGATCGGAGATGGCTTGTCTCATGTCGGTTTTGGGGCCCTGGCCCTGGCGATGGCGTTAAACCTGTCGCCGCTGGAAGTGGCCATTCCGGTGGTGGCGGTGGCCGCCTTTGTGCTGTTACGGATCAGTGAAAACAGCCGGATCAAAGGCGATGCGGCGATTGCCCTGATTTCCAGCAGTTCGCTGGCCATTGGCGTGATTATCATCTCCTATACATCGGGAATGAACACCGATACCTGCAATTATATGTTTGGAAGTATCCTGGCGATGAGCAAAAGCGATGTTATTCTCAGTGTAGCGGTTTCGATTGTGGTGATCGTGTTGTATGTGTTGTTTTATAACAAAATTTTTGCCGTTACCTTCGATGAGAATTTTACCCGGGCGACCGGTACCAATGCCAGCCGCTACAACACCCTGATAGCTCTGTTAACGGCGATGACCATTGTGGTGGGGATGCGGATGATGGGAGCGCTGCTGATTTCCAGTCTGATAATTTTTCCGGCCCTGACGTCAATGCGCTTGTTTAAAACCTTTAAGCAGGTGGTAATCAGCTCGGCCATTTTATCGGTGATCTGTTTTGTGGCGGGAATTGTCCTGTCCTTTATTTTCTCTTTTCCCACCGGCGCCAGCGTGGTGGTCATTAATCTACTGATGTTTGCTATTTTTTCAGCCATTGGTCTGTTCAAGAAAAAACTTTAGGAGGTTCGGTGATTGAAAAAATATGGATGGCTATTGATGCTGATGATAGTTGCAAGCCTGTTGACCGGGTGCGCTACTGACAAGGCTACTGAAGTGGTTGAGATCAGTGAGCGGATGTTTATTACGCAATGCAACGATGTGTATATCAACACAGATGAATATATGAACAAGACCATTGTTCTGGAAGGGATGTACTACGAGTATACTGATCCGAAAACCAATCAGGTTCACACCTATGTCATTCGCAATGGTCCAGGGTGCTGCGCTAACGATGGGATAGTCGGTTTTGAGATTCTATTTGAAGGCGATAAACCGGTACCAAACGACTGGATTCGGGTGACGGGAAAAGTTGAGAAACTGGATAACAATGAACTTGAAACCATTGTTCTGCGGTTGGATCAGATTGAGATAAAAGCAGAGCGGGGGCAGGAAACCGTTTTGAATTAAGCTTATCTGAGGATTAGAAAATTAATTAGAAGTGGGTAAAATTTTTATGGTAAAATAAGGTAAACAACACTAAAACTCAGAAGCGGAGGTTTGGTCATTTATGAAGAAAAATACTGCAGTGGTGTATGCAATCTTGGCAGCGCTGCTGTTTGGGATGAATGCGCCCTTTTCCAAGCTGCTGCTCAATGAAATTGATCCTTTGTTTCTGGCAGCGCTTTTATATCTAGGGGCTGGGCTGGGAATGACCGTGTTGACTCTGCTAAATAAAACCCGACGGACGGCAACTGCAGAAGCCAGACTTACCAAAAAAGAAATGCCTTCAGTGGTGCTGATGATTTTACTGGATATCGCAGCGCCGATTTTTCTATTACTGGGAATCAATCTGACCAATTCCAGCACCGCTGCTTTGCTAGGCAATTTTGAGATTGTCGCAACCTCAGTGATAGCCATGATTTTCTTTAAAGAAGCCATTGGTAAACGGATGTGGATGGCCATTGGCTTTATTTCACTGGCCAGTATCATCCTGACGATTAGTGATGCGATGACGATTAACTTATCGATTGGGGCTGTTTTTGTAATTCTTGCGTGTATCTGTTGGGGTTTCGAGAATAACTGCACCCGGAATTTATCAATCAAAGATCCGGTTCAGGTGGTTGTCCTTAAAGGCTTTGGATCAGGGCTGGGTGCGCTGTTGATTGCCGCAATCTGGGGCGACCTGTCAGGTTCACTGATTGATATCATTCTGGCCATGGCCTTAGGCTTTGTCGCTTATGGTTTGAGTATTTTTTTCTATGTCAAAGCCCAGCGGGGACTGGGAGCATCCAGAACCAGTGCCTACTATGCGGCGGCTCCGTTTATGGGGGTTCTGATATCCTGGCTGGTACTTAAGGAACCGATCACGGTTTCGTTTTTAATGGCCCTGGCCATCATGCTTCTGGGAACCTGGCTGGCTTTGTCAGAAGATCACGAACATGCCCACACTCATCTTGAAGAGACCCATGATCACAGCCATAACCATGATGATGAACACCATCTTCATGCCGATCATCCGCCGGTTAAGGGTGAGCATTGTCATGAGCATACCCACAATAATACGGTTCACAGTCATTGCCATCTGCCGGATGTGCATCATCGGCATTTGCATTAAAGTTACCGGATAAATGTTATTAAATTGCACAAAAAACTTAGCCGTTCTGCTACTAGCAGCCATGGCTAAGTTTTTTTTATTTGCGGGAGATATAAATAACCAATTAGACAACCCGAAAATAAGGTTTAATCTCAAAAGGGATTAATTGTAAAATGTGTTTGCTTTCAGCAATGATTTCATCAATGCGGTTTTCCTCAATGTGCATTAGCACAAAATGAAGGCTGGTCAGGTAATCCAGGCATTCTTCCAGGGAGCAGTTAAACTCACCGTTGGCATAAGCTAATTTAACCGCTAAGGAGGAAGCCATGGCCGATCGGGCAATCATTGATATTTCATCGGGACAGCGTTTTAGTTTCAAGCCATAGTGGCGGTCGTGGATTTTATAAAGATGAACAGCACTTCGGGAAAAGGTATCGTCATGCTTTTCATCGGCGTGCTCCTTAACAAAGCGCATGACATTAGGGTCACATAGGTGTAGCCGATCATATAAGCGAATTTCCACTGCGGTACTCACCTGTAAATCGGTTTCTCTTTCTCGAAAATATTCCAAATAAAGTTTTAATGCCACATTGTTTTTATGCTCAATCAGAAATTTCTCAGTCACTTCCCGGGCTAAATTCGATTTTGATTTAAAATAATAAGTAATTAAGGGTTTGGTAATTTTGCAGATATCTGCAATTTGATCCAGATAGGTTGCCGTATAGCCTTGCTCATAGAAAAGTTTGGTGGCAGTCTGGAGGATGTTTTCTTTTTGATTTTTCATCGGCGTCTCTCTTTTCTTGATGCGTTTATTGTAGCCTTTAATCATGGGGAGATCAAGGCAAAACTAAGAAGTGAAGAAAAAAACTTTACCGGTAAAATAATGATTGACAATTCGTAAAAATAAGACTATACTGCAATTACTTTACCGGTTAAATTCAAACGGATCAAAAAAGAAATGGTGCAAAATAAAGCAGACAGTGAGCGTGCAGAGGGTAAGCATCATAATAGGGTTGTAAACGTTGATCACCCGGGAAATTTTAAGAACGTGTGAAATCGGTTTCGGATTACGAAAAACCAGCACGTTAAAGAAGGAGTAAAAAATGATTATTATTGGCGAAAAAATTAACGGCGCCATTCCCTCAACCGGGAAGGCAATTGCGGAAAAAGATGCTGAGTTCATCCGGAATCTGGCCATCAAGCAGGCGGAAGCCGGAGCTGATTTTATCGATGTCTGTGCTTCGGTGGATGATGACATCGAACTGGAAACGATGAAATGGTTAATCGACATCGTGCAGGATGCTGTGGATACACCGATTGCGGTGGACAGCCCCAATGTCTATACTTGCATTGAATCGATGAAATACTGCAATAAGCCAGGACTGTTCAACTCAGTATCATTAGAAGGTGACAAAGTCGATGTGGCCTTTAAGGTGTTGGCCGATACCAAGTGGGAATGCGTTGCGCTTTTAAACAGTGACAAGGGTATCCCGAAAACCGCCAAGGATCGGCTGGAAGTGTTCACCGACTTAATGGCAAAATGTAAGGAATATAACATTGACCCTTCTCGCATGCATATTGATCCCTTGATTGAAATGCTGTGTACTTCGGAAGATGGTATTACCATGGTTACTGAAGTCATCCGGGAAATTAAAAAGCAATATCCAACCATTCATGTCACCGGCGCTGTCAGCAATATTTCCTTCAATTTACCAGCCCGTCGGATTGCCAATCAGGCCTTTGCTGTTCTGGCTATGAGTGCTGGCATGGACAGCTTTATTCTCGATCCCCTGAACAAGGACATGATGGGAATGCTCTTTGCCACTGAAGCGATGATGGGCGAAGATGAATATTGCATGGAATATATTGGTGCCTTCCGGGAAGGTATTTTCGTAAAATAAAAACAGCCGTTGACTTGCTCCGGTTTACGCCAAACAATTTCGTAAACCGATAGCAAAGCAATAAGCGGTTATTTAGATAAGTTAACAAAAAATCCGGCACTCACACAGGTTCCGGGTGGTTTAAATAAAAGTAAATAAATTAAATCAAAAATCAAAGGAGAAATTGAAGATGTCAAAAATTGAAGATGTAAAAGTATTGGTCGAAACTGGTAAATCAAAAAAAGTTGCTGCAGCCGTTCAGGAAGCCCTGGATGCTGGTGATAAAGCACAGGATATTCTGGATGCGATGATCGCTTCCATGGGTGTAGTTGGCGATAAATTCTCATCCGGCGAAATCTTTGTTCCGGAAATGTTAATTGCTGCCAAAGCGATGTCTAAAGGTGTAGAAGTATTAAAACCAGTCATGGCCGGCGATGGATCCAGCTCACTGGGGACCTGCATTATGGGAACCGTTGCTGGAGACCTTCACGATATCGGCAAAAACCTGGTTGTGATGATGTTGGAAAGTGCCGGATTTGATATGGTTGATCTGGGCGTTGATGTGCCAGCAGATAAGTTTGTTGAAGCCGTAAAAGAAAATAACAACGTGGTTCTGGTTGCTTGTTCCGGTTTGTTAACAACGACCATGCCTGCTTTAAAAGAGGCAGTCCAAACCATTAAAGCAGCTTATCCGGACATGAAGGTTATCGTTGGTGGTGCGCCAGTTACTCAGGAATACGCGGATGAAATCGGTGCTGATGGTTATGCTCCAGATGCTGGCAGCTCCGCAGCTAAAGCCAAAGAACTAATTGGCGCTTAATTAAAACACACATTTATTTAGGATTTGCTGAATATAGCATATAAAGGAGAAATAATGTTAACAATCAGAGAAAATTTACTGGAAACAATGAAGGGTGGCAACCCGGATCGTTTTGTCAAGCAATACGAATTCATTGATCTGATCATGGAAGTACCACTGGGTCTGGAATTTAACTATGGTCAGACATGGAAGGATCATTGGGGGATTACCTGGCAATGGCCAGAAGGACAATTGGGAATGTTCCCAGTTCACCATGATGGCCTAGCAGTCATTCAGGATATTACCGAATGGAAAAGTGTGGTTAAAAAACCAGCAATTGCCACCTCCGACGAAGCCTGGGCGCCAGCCATTGCCCATGCCAATGCCGTTGACCGTAAAGAAAAATTTGCCACAGCATTCTTTGCACCAGGAATTTTTGAAATGACCCATCATTTAATGGGTATGGAAAATGCCCTGATGGCGCTTTACGAAGAGCCTGAAGCGATGCAGGAACTGATTGACTATCTGACTGAATATGAACTGGAATTTGCTGCCGTCATGATGGAAAAATTAAAGCCAGAAGCAATCCTCCATCATGATGACTGGGGTAGCCAGATTTCATCATTCATCTCACCAGAAATGTTTGAAGAATTCTTTGTACCATCGTACAAAAAAATCTATCAGTTCTATAAAGACAATGGGGTGGAACTGATTATCCACCACAGTGACTCTTACGCAGCTAATTTAGTGCCTTATATGATCGAAGTGGGTATTGATATCTGGCAGGGGGTCATGAACACCAATAATATTCCTGAACTGATTGAAAAATACGGCGAAAAGATCACCTTTATGGGCGGTCTTCATAGCGGTACCGTTGATTATCCCGGCTGGGAAAAAGAAGTGGTTAAAAAACAGGTGGAAGAAACCTGTAAAGCCAACGGCCATAAATATTTCATTCCCTGCCAGACATCCGGTCTGCCAATTGAAAACTTTGAAGGCGTGATTGCTTACATCGATGAATGCATCGATGAAATGAGCAAGGAAGAGTTTTAAATAAGCGTATAAAAACCCCTGGATCGTATTTAGATTGGCGATCCAGGGGTTAATTTTTTCACTCAATGTTGGCTTGGCAAAACCAACAGGCTTGCCACCATCGCTTGGGACTGTGATCGAGAAAAGTCTACGGCACTTTCTCAGTAGACAACTTTTCTTCACTTATATGATAGCATGGAACCCCAAAAACTACAAGACTGTTCTAAATAGCCCAATTATGGTAAACTACCAATCGAAGCTGCTGCATGAGCATTGCCGATTCATGAAAAAGGGGTATTGAGATGAACGAAAAACAAAATGATTGGTCTATTGAAGAAGAAAAACTGGAGGAAACCATGGCAGAGGCCAGACTTCAGTTGGATGATGCGATCAATGCGAATGATAAAAACCGGGAAATGATTCAGGCGGCAAAAAAAGAAATACGTGAAAACACCTCCCATAGTATTGGTAATCTCTGGGGCTCTGATGGCTTTGAAGCACTGGTTGAGCTAAGTCAGGCGATGAATCCGGTGACCGAACGAACGGCCATTTATGAATTTACTGAAGTCAAGATTAAAAAACTCCAAAATATTCTGGAATCACCCTATTTTGCCCGCATTGACTTTTGCTTCAGTGAGGGGGATCATACCGAGCAAATCTATATTGGCCACCATTCGCTTAAAAAAGAAAATGTCTATAAACTGCTTATTCATGATTGGCGGTCACCGGTTGCCAGCGTTTTTTACCGTTTTGCGCCGGGGAATGCCTATTATGATGCACCGGTTGGCCGGATTGAGGGCAAACTGCTGTTAAAACGACAATTTGAAATAAAGGATGGCCAACTGGAGTACTTTTTTGATGCGGATCTGCAGGTTTTTGATGATTTTCTCCGAAAACTGTTATCGCACAATACCTCGCCCAAAATGAAAACCATTGTGGAATCGATCCAGCGGGATCAGGATCTGGTTATTCGGGATATGGAAAATGACCTGTTGATTGTTCAAGGCGTGGCGGGCAGTGGTAAAACGTCGATTGCCCTGCATCGGGCGGCCTATCTGATGTATCAGGGATTGTCAGACCGGCTGGAGGGTCGGGAAATTTTGATCATTTCGCCGCATAAACTCTTTGAGCAGTACATCGCGAATGTGATTCCCGAGCTGGGTGAAGAAAATGTTCGAACGGTTATCTTTGACCAAATTCTCAAAGATCTGATCGACAGAAAATTTGAAACCAAAAATATCTTTCTGGAACGGGTCTTATCAAATGGTTCGCAGAGTGGGTTAAAAAAAGACAGCATGGCCTTTAAAGGCTCAGCCGATTTTATCACAATTCTTGATCGCTTTATCGCCGAAATCCCCGAGCGTTTTATGAACATCCGGGATATAAGCTATAAAGGTGAAACGATTTTTACCCGAACTGAAATAATCAGCCGCCTGCAAATCAATCCGGATACGCCCTTAAAAATCAAACTGGGTTATCTGGAAGAAGCCATTAATGAAAAAGTCTATCAAAAATGGCGCCGTCCCCTTAAAAGTTCGCTGCGCTGTGAAATGATGCGCTTTACCGAAATTGACACATTTTATCTGTATCAACAGCTTTATGAAAGCGAGCGCAACTTTTTTAAACTGGCTACCGGGATTAAGCTGCCGGACGGCATCAATAAAATTCTGGCGGGAACCAAACGCAATCTGGCTCATAAAAACCTGAACTATGATGATGCCTTAGCCTTGGGTTACTTAAGCTTACGGTTATTTGGGGCCAAAGAATACAGCACCATCAAACAGGTGATCATCGATGAAGGCCAGGATTATTATCCCCTTCATTATGAAATTATTAACCGCTTGTTTTTAAAATCCAAGCTCACTATTTTGGGAGATATCAACCAGACTCTGCAAAAAAGTGAAGATCTCAGCTTTTATCAGCAGATCACAAAGCGTTTAAACCGCAAGAAAAATGCCCTGGTGACAATGAACAAAAGTTATCGCTGTACCAGCGAAATTTTGCGTTTCAGCAAGAAATTTATTGATGATGAGATTCCGGTGGAGAGTTTTAACCGTAGTGGCGCAGAACCGGTGTTGCTGGGGGTGCCCAATTTTGTGGAGCTGGTTGACCGGCTTACGGAAGCGATCGATCAGTGCAAACAAGAAGGCTACCAATCAATCGGGCTGATTTTAAAAACCCAGAAAAACACCACCGTGCTTTTTGATGCCTTATCAAAAAAAATGCAAGTCAATCTGATTCGCCATGAAACGGTGGCGGAGATTGAGGAGGTCTCGATCATGCCGGTGTATCTGTCCAAAGGGCTGGAGTTTGATGCGGTGTTTATTTGTGATGTCAACCAGGCCAATTATCAGAGTGAGGCAGACCAGCGGCTGCTTTATATCAGCTGTACCCGGGCCCTGCATCGGTTGTATCTGCTGTGGGAAGGTCAACCGAGCCCCCTGCTTAAAGATCGATAAGCAAAAGAAGACTAAAGCGGTAGATGTGCGGTCATTTTGAGTTGAGCTCGAATAATTTGATAATGTTTTAGCATAAATAAAACGGCTGCTGGCGAGTTGATGAGCTCGACAGCAGCCGTTTTTTTGCTGCTAATATACCTAATCTTAAATCAGTTAATATTTACAAAAAAAATACGGTGAATACGTTTTAAAAGGTAGTTTGATCCCCACACAATTTGTTAATATGCAGATATAAATGAAATCGATAAACATTCATGAGGCCTGTGCCAGGAGTTTACAGCGTCATCATCTCGATTCAAGACAAGAATCAAACGAATGAAATCTAACTAAATGGAGGAAACAAATGGGCGATAGCTACCAGGAAAAAATTAATCGGATCAGAACAACGGTGAATCATCAGGAACCAGACAAGGTGCCAATTTTATCAATGATTGGAACCTACGCAGTACATTACGCCGGAGGAAGCATTCAGGAAATGGCGGATCATCCTGAAAAAGAAATTGAGTACTACAGCAGTATTCACAAAGATCTTTATTCAGATATCATTTTTACAGCCGGCAATGTTTTTGATGCCAAAAGTGCGAAATGCATTGGCAGTGAAAGTCATTTTATTTCGGAAGATGGGGTAACCATTCAGCACAAAGAGATCAGCCCTATGGAGGCGGATGAATATCCGGAATTGATTGCCGATCCGGAAGGCTATATTTTTAACAAAATGCTGCCCAGAAAAGCGAAAAAACTGGCCGGAACAACTGAAGAGAAATATGCCGCCATTAAATCGCTGGTCGATCACTGGAAGGTAAAAGGAATGGTTCAGGGTCAATTGACTGAAAAACTCAAAACCGAATTTCAAATGCCGATTATGGTCGGTGGTTTTGCTTATCCCCCACTTGATTATATCTTTGATTATCTACGGGGGTTTAAAGGACTTTCGTTGGATATGCGCCGTAAGCCCAACGAAGTGGTTGCAGCATGTGAAAGGCTTTGCCGTAGTGGCCGAAGAAGTGCGCACTCTGGCGGCCCGCAGTGCCGAAGCGGCGAAACAGACAACGGGGCTGATTGAAGGCTCCATCACCAACGTCCGGGAAGGCACAAAAATTGCCGACGATACCGCCAGAGCCCTCAATGAGATTGTGGACGGCATTGAAAAAGTCACGGCGATCACTGGCAATATTGCCCATGCCACCAATGAACAGGCCACCGGGATCGCCCAGATCAATACGGGCATCGATCAGGTCGCCCAGGTTGTTTCGCAGAACTCCGCCACCGCCGAGGAAAGTGCGGCAGCTAGTGAGGAATTGTCCGGTCAGGCCGAGCTGCTGAAACAGAGCATTGGGCTGTTTGAGTTGCGAAATCAGTAAGATGATGTGCGGAAAGCTTGCGAAAAAATACCTGTGGGCAGATTGGAAAAAATCATATGTGTCCCAAATGAGCCTTTAGGCTTGCTCATGGTAAACGGTAGCGGTTGCGGTTGCCATATTTTTGGCTTTTTAAGAGCCCCAGAGCGCTGAATTTCAGAACAAAACTGCGGATGGTCGCATAGGCGGCCTTCCGGAAATCTTTTTCCAGCTGTTTGGTTGAAAATTCATCTTGTCCATAGGCAGTCAGCACAAAGCGAAACAGATCGTTTTCCTTTTCCGTGATGCGGCCTTCCGACAATAATTTTTCATAGGTTTCCAGATACCGCCCTTGCACTGGTTCATTAGAGGACAGGTGGGCATAAACATTCTCAATAAAATAGTCAAAAAACGGTGTGATATCGAGTAGTCCACTGATTTTGGCATTCGCCTCGACCAGAGAAAAAGCCCGATAATACTTATTTTTACTGGCTTCAATATGGTTCGAAAAGGGAGTAAACATTGTCGCAGCATACCCGCAGCTAACGAGATACCACAACTGCATCAGTCTGGCCATTCGGCCGTTTCCATCGAAATAAGGGTGTAAATAGGCCAGATAAAAATGGATGACAATGGCTTTGAGCAGATCATTCATGGGATCGCTGTTAATAAATTTGACCAGTTCTGTCATGTATTTCGGCAGCTGCTCGGCAGAAAGGCCTTGATGTTCGATCTTATCGCCAACCAGATAGACAGCGTCATGACGATAGTAAGAGTCGGGCAGCAGTTTATCTTCATCTTCCAGATAATTGCCGATCGCCATCTGATAAAGCTGGTGAATGGACGCTTCGGTAATCCGATTGGTCGGATCGCTGATAAAATCCATGCCTCTCTTCATTCCAAAGAGTTGGCTGTCGGTTTTATTCTGGGGGGCATAGCCGTTTAAAATATGACGGATGCTTTCCCGGGAAGTTTGAATATTTTCTATCATTAGGGATGACTGAATTTCATCGATCATCGCCTGATAACTGTAAGGCTCACCTTCCGGCCGTTTCGCTAGCAGAGTTTTGGGCGTATTGAGACTGATCTGGGTGTGGCTTTCAAGATAGACCAGCGGATTTTGGTTAAAATCCGGAAGGGGAATTTTTTTATAAAAAAACGTCTTTACGATCGAAATAAATTCGGCAACCTGTTCTGGGGAATATTTGTGCTGCATTTTTTTTAAATCGGTCATGCTGCGATCCGTAAGCATTGTAGTAAAAATGGTTGCGTCCATCGGTTAGCCACCTTTCATTGATACAAATTAGTATCAATTAGTATCAATTAGTATCAGTATATGAGATCAGCACAATTTCGTCAAGGTGTTAAGATTAAAAATTTTTCTGGTTATTATTAATTACGATTGTTCATTCTGTTTTATCTTCTCATTTACTTTTTATGGCTTTCACGTCGGTAATCTCATTGCAATATATAACTGATGGGATAGAAAGTACCAAAAATATAATTAGGATAGAGCCAGCATGAAAATGCGAAAAATTGATTGGATAGCCGGAGGCATGGGTATACAAAAATAAAGACCGATTTTTCCCGAGAAAAATTGTCGAATATAATTAAAAAGAGGGTGATTGACGATGCAGCAGACTGATTACGAATCGATGGGAGCGGTTCCAGAAAAACCCATTGAGAGCTTATCCGTTGCGGATGTGTACGTTGCACTAAAAACAAGTGGGCAAGGCTTGAGCTCTGACGAAGCGGCCGCACGACTGGCCCATTATGGTGAGAACAGCATTCAAAAAAAGAAGGGCAAGCCGCTGATCTGGAAATTTCTGGCCAATTTTACGCACCTGATGGCCATTCTTTTATGGATTGGCGGCGTGGTTGCTCTGGTTGCCCAGTTGCCCCAATTGGCCATTGCGATTTGGCTGGTCAATCTGATTAATGGACTGTTCAGCTTCTGGCAGGAGTTTCAGGCAGAAAAAGCGGTGGAAGCGCTGGGTCAACTGTTGCCGACCTATGCCCGGGTAATCCGGGACGGCAAAGAAGTCAAAATTCTGGCGGAGGAGCTGGTTCCCGGGGATCTGATTATTCTGGCTGAGGGTGACCGGATTTCAGCCGACAGTCGTCTGGTGGAGGATAATGACTTTAGAGCCGATCAATCGATTCTGACCGGGGAATCGCATCCGGCCCACAAAACCAGGGATGTTGGACATCGTACCGATCTGGGGCGTGCGGAGCAGCCCAATCTAATTTTTGCCGGAACCAATGCCGCTTCAGGGGTTTGTAAGGCAGTGGTTTTTGCCACTGGAATGACTACCGAGTTCGGAAAAATTGCCGATTTGACCCAGAACATGGTTGAGGTACCCAGTCCGCTACAGATTGAAATGGGACGGATTACCCGACTGGTTTCAGCCATGGCGATCAGTATGGGGGTCATCTTTTTTGTGCTGGCAGTGTTGTTGGCCCATGTCAATGTGACCGAAAGCTTTATTTTTGCCATGGGGATGATTGTCGCCTTTATCCCCGAGGGACTGCTGCCAACCGTGACCTTATCCCTGGCCATGGGCGTCAAACGGATGGCCAAACGCAACGCCCTGATCAAGCGCCTATCGGCTGTTGAAACGCTGGGCTGCACCACAGTGATCTGCACCGATAAAACCGGAACTCTAACCCAGAATGAAATGACGGTCAGCGACTGCTGGATGGTCAATCAGCAGATTAAGGTAACCGGGGTTGGCTATGCCCCGGAAGGTGAAATGCTCTCAGGCGATGTTCCGATTTCGCTGGCCGAAAACAGCGACATGCGCACCTTATTGGTAGCGGCCAGTTTTTGTAATAATTCCCGCTTATTACCGCCATCCCCGGAAATCAATCATTGGAATATTCTGGGGGATCCCACCGAGGCGGCACTGGTGGTGGCCGCCCGGAAGGGGAAAATTGATCTGGATCAGGAACTGAAATTTAGCCCTCGGCTCCGGGAGCTACCCTTTGAATCCCAGCGCAAGCGGATGACGACGATCCACAAGGTTGCTGGAGATCGTTCAGGTCTGGAAAAGATGGCCTATATCAAGGGGGCACCCAAAGAAGTGCTGGATTTGTGCAGCCACTATCTTAACGATGGCGAAGCGGTGGCAATGGATGGGGAGATCCGCAAAAAAATCATGGTAGCCAATGACGACTATGCCCGCAAAGGACTCCGGGTCTTGGCGGTGGCAATGCGAAGGTTAACCATGGACATGGGTTTGCCGGAGCGCCTTAGTGATTATACTCCGGAGCTGATTGAAAATAATATGACTTTTTTAGGCCTGACTGTGATGGCTGATCCACCTCGGGTGGAAGTGGCAGCAGCAGTAAAAAAATGTCATCAGGCCGGGATAAAAATTATTATGATTACCGGGGATTATGGCTTGACGGCCGAAAGCATTGCCCGGCGGATTGGCATTATTCATGGCGCACAGCCCCGGATTGTCACCGGTGTTGAGTTGGATGAAATCAATGACGCCGATCTTAAAAAGGCCTTGTCCGAGGAAATTATTTTTGCCCGGGTGGCCCCAGAACAAAAACTGCGGGTTGTTTCCGCCCTTCAGGAAATGGGCAATGTGGTGGCAGTCACTGGGGATGGGGTCAATGATTCGCCAGCCCTTAAAAAAGCCGACATTGGTATTGCCATGGGGATATCCGGAACCGATGTGGCAAAGGAAGCCGCCGATATGATTCTCACCGACGACAATTTCGCCTCGATTGTCAATGCGGTGGAAGAAGGTCGGGGGGTCTATAATAATATCCGCAAATTTGCGACCTATATTTTAAACAGTAATGTACCGGAGGCGGTACCGTTTATTGTATTTTTATTCGCTAAAGGTCAGATCCCACTGCCACTGACGGTGATGCAGATTCTGGCGGTGGATCTGGGCACGGATATGATTCCGGCGATTGCTCTGGGGGTTGAACTCCCCGAGGAAGGCGTCATGCAGCGGCCACCTCGCTCCCGAAAAGAACATTTGCTCAATCGCCCCCTGTTGATCCGTGCGTTTTTATTCTATGGGATTATGGAAGGTGCCATTGCGATGTCAGCCTTTTTCTTTCTGTATTGGCAAAATGGCTGGCCGGGGGTACCAATGGCAGATTCAGGGGAGATTTACCGGATGGCCACCACCATGACCTTGGGAGCCATTGTGGTAACGCAAATCGGGATTGTCTTTAATTGCCGAACCGAACGGGCTTCGGTCTTTAAGGTGGGGCTGTTCAGTAACCATATGATTTTAATTGGGATTGTTTGTGAACTGACGGTCTTTTCGATTCTGGTCTATACCCCATTTTTGCATGCGATCTTTAATACCGCTCCAATCGGTCTGATTGAGTGGGCATATTTGTTTATGTGGGTACCGATAGTGATTCTGATTGATGAACTTCGCAAAGCATTCCTGAGATATTGGGATCGGCGCCGGTTACAGAAAAAAACAGAAGTTATGAAAGGGGAGAGCTAAATGAAAATCATTATCGTCGGCTGCGGCCGAATCGGTTCCGGTTTAGCCATGAAGTTAAGTCAAGGTGACAATGAGATCATTGTGATCGATCAGGAGCCGCTGACGTTTAAACATCTGAGCACCGGATTCAAAGGAAAAACTATCGCTGGCGTGGGGTTTGATCGGGAGGTGCTGCTTACCGCCGGGATAAAGCGGACGGACTCGCTGGCTGCTGTCACTTCCAACGACGAGGCCAATGCGCTCACCGCCCGAATCGCCAGTCAGATTTTTGGGGTTCCGCGAGTGGTTTCAGCGCTTCATGAACCCCGGAAAGCCGAAATTTATCGGCGTTTGGGACTGCAGGTCTTCGATCCGATGTCCTGGGGCGTCAATCGGGTGGCGGATCTGCTGAGCTTCGCCCCGGTTAATGTGGCGATGAGCATCGGCAATGGAGATGTGGATATAATGGAAATCGAGATCCCGGCCTTGTTGGTCGGACGTCGGGTTGGTGAGCTGACAATTCCTGGCGAAGTCAGCGTGGTTTCAATCAGTCGCGGCAATCGCTCGATTATTCCGGTGATTAGTACGGTGTTTGAAGACCGGGATCTGGTCCATCTGGCAGTGGCTACGGCATCCGGCGAACGGCTAAAATCGCTGTTGGGATTAGGATAGAAAAGAGGAGCCGATCATGAACGTAATAATCGTAGGTGGTGGAAAGGTGGGGGCTTATCTGACTTCACTGTTGCAAGGCGGCGGTCATCAGGTTAAGCTGATCGAAATCAGAACCCATCAATTGGAACGGCTGGCATGTGATCTGCCCAAAGAAGTGCTGATATCAGGAAGTGGCACCGACCCCGAGGTGCTGGAAGCCGCTGGAATCCGTTCGGCGGATGTGCTGGCAGTGGTAACCGGTGCCGATGAGATCAATCTGGTGGCGGCCACTATTGCCCGACTGGAATATCAGGTGCCAAGGATTCTGGCCCGGATCAAAAATCCCAAAAATGCCTGGCTGTTCACTCCGGAAATGGGCGTGGATGTGGCGTTGAACCAGGCTGAGTTGATGGCGACGCTGGTGGCTGAAGAAATGTCAGTGGGGGATATGATGACCTTACTTAAACTCAACCAGGGACAGTTTTCGTTGGTTGAAGAAAAGGTTCATCCGTCATCCCGGGCAGTGGGAAAGATGGTTAGGGAGCTTGGTTTGCCCACCGAATCGGTGTTGGTGGCCATTATCAGAAACGGTCAGTTGCTGATTCCTCATGGGGATACCCGGCTATTGCCTGCTGATGAGGTGTTGGCAATCATTCATGCGGCGGATCTTCAGGATCTGGCCAAAATTTTAGGACCAGACCACTAAAACGGTGACGTCCTTTTGGTAGCACATTGAGGTTGGGTGATTTATTCGGGTGTTGTATCAGGTTTTTTTGATTTATTTTGATCATTGGGGGTACAAACATACAAAAACCGATTGGTTAATGATAAATTTTGAGAGGGAAGTATGAAAAAGGATGAAATCGCAATTGTCGATGATGAACCCATCAATTTAATGATCTTAAAAAAACTACTGAGTCCCTCTTTTTTGATTCGGGCTTATAAATCTGGAGCGGAGTTGCTTGATTCGGTTAAAAAGGGAATTCAGCCAGATTTAATTCTGATGGATATCATTATGCCAGGAATGGACGGCTACGAGACCCTTTCGGAATTACGCAAAGACCCAGATAATCAGGGAATTCCGGTCATTTATATTACTGCCCTGGATAGTCTGATTGACGAAGAAAAGGGGTTTTATTTGGGTGCGGTTGATTACATCACCAAGCCCTTTCGTCCGGGGATTGTGTTAGCCAGAGTCAATGCGCATCTGGAACTCAAACATGCCAGAGATCGGCTTAAAAACCAGAATGAATGGCTGGAGGCCGAGGTTAAGCGACGGATGGTGGAAAATCAGCTGATCCAGGATACGACCTTGAATGTCTTTGCGGAATTGGTTGAAACCCGGGACAATGATACAGCCAATCATGTTATGCGAACCCAGAATTACGTTAGGATTATCGCTGAGCGTTTGCAGAAGCATAAGCGGTTTGAAAATCACTTAAATGCAGAAGTCATCGAACGGATTGTTAAGGCAGCACCCCTCCACGATATTGGCAAGATCGGGATTCCTGACGCCATTTTATTAAAGCCGGGGAAGCTTAACAATGAGGAATATGAGGTGATGAAAAATCACTGTAAAATCGGCGGCAATGCCATTCGACTGGCAATCAATAAAACCCTGTCGGGTAACCAGGCAGAAAACAAAATGGGTGAAGTAACCGCCTTATCCTTTTTGGAAGAGGCTGAAAAAATTATGAATTATCATCATGAACGATGGGATGGCAAAGGTTATCCGGAAGAATTGTATGGTGATGAAATCCCGCTGTCTGCCCGGATTATGGCTTTGGCTGATGTTTTTGATGCCCTTACCACGGTACGGCCATACAAAAAAGCCTGGCGTGTGGATGCGGTGGTTGACTATATTCTGGAACAGAAAGGGTTGCAGTTTGATCCGGATGTGGTAGAAGCTTTTGAAGCCGAAGTTGAGTCTTTTATACAGGTTATGAGCCAGGGACAGCCGAGAGAATAATAGAAGTACGGCGGAACCAGAAGGGGGGAGTCAGATGGCAGATCAAGCAAATACCGGGTTGGATCAACGAGAGAAAATTATTGATCAATTGTATCTCCATACGGAACTGATTAGGGAAATCAGCCAGATGGAGTCAGGGATCAATGGCGATATTGAAGGTTTTTCAGAAGAAATAACGGAACTTTTGGGCAATCGACTGGAAGCGGATCGGGTGTCAATCTGGCAATATAATAATGAAATGACAATGATGGAATGTCTCGATCTTTATGTAAAAAAAGAGCAAACCCACAGCAAAAAAATGACCATGAATCGAGCCGATCAACCCCTGACCTTTGAGTATCTGATTAAAAACAGATACATGATTATTGATAACAAGTCGGTTGAACCCCAGGAGAAGGATTATTGGCAGGCGTATATGAAACCCTTGGGGGGAACGACACTACTGGTTTGCAGTATTTTATGTAATGGAAAGGCGATTGGCTCCATTGGATTTATGTATGTCAATCGAAAACACGAGTGGGGAAGTGATGAAATCACATTCGGCTGTCATATCGCCGATCAAATCGGAACGGCCTTTTTAAACCGGGAGCGAATGGCGATAACCCAAGCATTGCGGAAAAATGAAGCGTTTTTAAATCGGGCTCAGCAGGTTTCAAAAACAGGTCATTGGCATTTTGATATTGAAACAAATTGTCTGACCTGGTCTGATGAAACCTATCGAATTTTTGGTGTCGAAATAGGAACACCACAAACGTTCGAATCATATATGGGGTTTGTTTATCCGGATGATCGCAAAAATATTATTGAGAACTGGACGAAAAAATCGGTGGAGGGTCAACCATTTACTGTGCTTCATCGGATTGTTGCTGGTGATCAAATTCGTTGGGTGGAAGAACGATCGGAATTTGAGCATGATCAGCAGGGAAATCCGGTTGCCAGTTGGGGTACCGTTGCAGATGTGACTGAAAAGATGAACTACCTAAAAGAACTTGAGAATTACCAAAAGCATCTTGAGGAAATGGTTATTTCCAGAACCACTGATTTGGAAAAAGCAAAGCTCGATGCAGAAGCCGCTAACCAGGCCAAAAGCGCATTCTTGTCCAATATGAGCCATGAAATTCGAACCCCCATGAATGCGATCATTGGTCTTTCCCATCTGATCCGACGGGATCCACTGACCATGCGCCAGGAGGAACAGCTTGATAAGCTGACAGAAGCGGCGAATCACTTGCTTCATATCATAAATGATGTGCTGGATCTTTCGAAAATAGAAGCCGGAAAGATGCAGCTGGACGCCCATGATTTTGAACCCACCCGGGAAATTGACCGGGTTTGTAATCTTTTAGCGGATGAAGCGGCAAAAAAAAATCTGAATATACTGGTGGATGTGGATCATATTCCGACGGTTTTACAAGGCGATTCAGTTCGTTTTGGCCAAATACTACTTAATTTAATGAGCAATGCCGTGAAGTTTACCGAAAAAGGAAGCATCAAAATTGTGGCTCGAATCATTAATCAGGATCACAAACAAATTCGCTTGCGCTTTGAGGTTTGTGATACCGGAATCGGGATGTCAAAAAATCAGATCAATAAACTTTTTCAGGATTTTGTCCAGGCAGATGAATCGATGACCCGTCTCTATGGGGGAACTGGCCTGGGACTGGCAATCAGTTCCCGGTTGGTGAACTTTTTAGGTGGTGACATTGGGGTTCATAGTGAACTGGGGTTGGGAAGCCGGTTTTGGTTTGAGTTGCCATTTGAAAAATCAACGGCACTTCCTAAAAATAGAATCAATATCGCGTCTTCAGAAACAATGCGGGTTCTGGTAATTGATGATATGCAGGAGGCCCGGGAGTTGGTGATTAGTATGCTTGCTGATTTTGGAATTCAGTGTGATGCGGTTAATTCGGGAAATGAAGGGCTGGCAGCGGTGAAGAAAGCTGACCAGATGACGGTGCCCTATCGTCTGGTATTGATGGATTTGAAAATGCCGGAGATGGATGGGATTGACACGGCGCTGATGCTGCAATCACTGGAACTGAAGACCCGCCCAGAGGTCTATCTGATCACCGGATATGGCAACCAGATTTCTGCTGAAGAAGCTCGGCGGGCCGGAATCAGCCGGATTCTTGTCAAACCAATGACACCCTCAACGCTCAATGACGCATTAATGGAATTGCTGGATGACAATCTGGATGCTCAAATACCTTCATCCCTCAATGATCTGGAGACGCGTTTAAAGCACTATCAACCCGCACATATCCTGATTGTTGAAGACAACCAGATTAATCAGGAAATTGTCAGGCAGCTTTTTGAGCCCTTTAACTTCAAAATCGAACTGGCTGAAAATGGCCAGGAGGCAATTGATCGGATTACTCAGAAAAAGTTTGATTTAATCCTGATGGATGTTCAGATGCCGGTTATGGATGGTTTGTCGGCAACAACAAAGATCAGAAGTTTGCCGGGTTGGGAAGCGATTCCCATTTTGGCGATGACCGCCAATGCCTTTGAAGAAGACCGGAAAAAATGCATCAAAGCAGGGATGAATGATCACCTGGTCAAACCAGTGGAACCGGAGATTTTATACAAGAGTCTGATCAAGTGGTTACCAGTTCGAAGCGTTCAATCGGAGCATAAAGATAAACCCCGAAGTCATACGGAAAAAGACCTGGTCAGGCAAGCAATTGTGTCGCCGGATATACAAAATCAGTTAAAAATTCTGCGGCAGGTAGATGGATTGAATGTGGAAACCGGATTGCGAATTCTTGGCGGTGATGCCTCCGTTTATTTGCGACTGATCCAACAGTTTGCGCAGAAGTGTCAGGCCGATACCGATTATATTGTAAGTCAGAATGCCGCCGAAAACTACCCGAGTATTTTGCAGACGGTTCACTCAATCAAGGGGGTGGCCGGAAATCTGGGCGCCATCAAAATTCAGGAGCTGGCCGCTGATCTGGAGCAGGCAGTCCGGATTGGATCAGGAAAAGCGCAGTTCGAAAAACAAATTGATAACTTTGTTAATGCGTTAAGCAGTTTTGTCGAGGCTCTGCCAAAAGCAGGTTATGCGCCTGAAAGGATTAAAGAAGGTGTTGATAATAGGGATCAGGTCGATGGGATTCTGAGCCAGTTGGCGGTTTTGCTTGAAAATAACGATACAGAGGCCTATGACTTATTTGAAGAACACAAAGACCAACTGATTCTTACTCTGGGAAATGCTGGCTTTGAACTGGAACGACAGATTCATGAATTTGATTATCGGGAAGCCCTGGAAACATTGCGATCGTCTTCGGCAGTACTTCAGGAATTTTTTAAAAGCCTTTAAAGTGACTAAGGATTATGTTGGAAACCGGTTAAATTTACAAATATTTCTTGATTTTCATAACCTTTTATAGTACAATTCGAAACGAATGATAGAAATAGATTGATGTCTATTTAGTGCGTTCATAAGCAGGATTTATGGATGCAGCAAAGAATTCTTTTGACCATTTCTTGATCGGTTTAACCCGGGAAAAGAAATTGAATGCCATACGGACAGCTAGGTCAAATGCCGATTGGCAACTTTCGTTGCCTTATTGATTGAGCAGCAGCTCAAATTTTATAAGTTGGTTACTTAAAACCGTGTGCAGTTTTGCACATCACACTTGTGAAACAATCAATAAGAGTAGTAAAAGTAAGTTCTTGCTATATAGACTCTAATTTCTACGTTTGGGATCATGGATAGACGGTGCACGTATGCTGCCCGTGTCAATAGCGAATCAGTAGAAATAAACTCAAGTGGATGAACAGCAGATGCTGAAGGATCACTTGAGTTTTTTGTTTTTTAGAAGTAGAGCACAATCACGATAAAATTGGAAACGGGGTGGATTATGGATAATAAATTAAAGTTGAATGGCTTTAACAATCTAACAAAATCGTTAAGTTTTAACATTTATGATGTATGCTATGCCAAGAGTGAACGGGAGCAGCGGGACTATATTGCCTATATTGATGAGCAGTATAACTCGGATCGCTTAACCAACATCTTATATCATGTCACCGAGATGATCGGCGCCCGGGTACTCAATGTGTCCAAGCAGGATTACGATCCTCAGGGGGCCAGTGTCACCTTTTTAATTGCCGAAGAAACATTTTTGCGGGAATACCGGGAAGAAAATATTGAAAAGAATAACTTTCAGGGGGATACGGTGGTGGCTCATCTGGACAAAAGTCATGTGACGGTTCATACTTATCCCGAATATCATCCGGATACTTCCATTGCCACCTTTCGGGTCGACATCGATGTGGCCACCTGCGGCGAAATTACGCCGCTGAGCACCCTGGATTTTCTGATTGGCAGCTTTGACTCGGACATTATAACCATGGATTATCGGGTTCGGGGCTTTACCCGGGATGTCAGTGGCAAAAAACTGTTTATGGATCATAAAATCACCTCGATTCAGGATTATATCGATGACAAAACCCTCAAGGAATATGATGCCATTGATATTAATGTTTATCAATCCAATCTTTTTCATACCAAGATGTTGTTAAAAGAAATTACCCTCCAGAATTATCTGTTCAATACCGATGCCTATGAGCTGCCGCCCCGCACCCGGCTGCAGATCACTGAAAACCTGCGCCGCGAAATGATCGAAATCTTCAGCGGCAGTAATGTCTATTAATGACGTGTATTAATTTGGGAAGGAAAAAAACGTGCCAAAATTAAATCAACAACGAATGCCGATTATGGCGGCACTCAATGAGTTTAAGCGGAATCGGTTGGTGCCCTTTGATGTACCCGGCCATAAACGGGGCAAGGGGAATCCGGAATTAACGGAATTTTTAGGGGAACGATGTATGACCCTGGATGTCAATTCGATGAAGCCGCTGGATAATCTCTGCCATCCAGTTTCGGTGATCAAAGAAGCCGAGGAACTGGCAGCCGATGCCTTTGGCGCTAAGCAAGCCTTTTTTATGGTCAACGGAACGACTTCGGCGGTTCAAACCATGGTATTGTCAGCCTGTAAAAAAGGGGAGAAGATTATCCTGCCCCGCAATGTCCACCGTAGTGTCATTAACGCCATGATCCTGGGCGGTGCCATTCCGGTTTATGTCAATCCTGAAACCAACCATGAAATCGGTATTTCCTTGGGGATGACGCTGTCTGCCGTCACCAAAGCGATTCGGGAAAACCCCGATGCTAAAGCGATTTTAGTCAATAATCCCACTTATTACGGGGTCTGTTCCAACCTGAAAGCGATCGTTGAATTGGCGCACGCTGCGGGGATGCTGGTGCTGGCCGATGAGGCCCATGGCACTCATTTCTATTTTGGCGAAAACATGCCGATCAGTGGGATGGCAGCGGGAGCGGATATGGCCTCAGTCAGTATGCATAAATCCGGCGGCTCGCTGACGCAAAGCTCTTTTTTATTGGTGGGGGCCGGGATGAACCCCGGCTATGTCCGCCAGATTATCAATCTGACCCAGACCACCAGCGGCTCTTATCTGCTACTTTCCAGTCTCGATATTTCCCGCAAAAATCTGGCGGTTAACGGGAAGGAGATCTTTAAAAAAGTGACTGAAATGGCTCAATACGCCCGGGATGAAATCAATCAGATCGGGGACTATTACGCTTATTCCAAAGAACTGATCAACGGCGATACGATTTACGATTTCGATGCCACCAAGCTGTCGATTAATACCTTAAACGTCGGGTTGGCGGGGATTGAAGTTTACAATATTCTCCGGGACGAATACGACATTCAGGTGGAATTTGGGGATGTAGGCAATATTCTGGCCTATATTTCAGTGGGCGACAGCCAACGCAATCTGGAACGGCTGGTCTCGGCGCTGGCCGAAATCCGCCGGATTTATAAAAAAGACAAGGCCGGGATGCTGCAATATGAATACATTAATCCGGCGGTGGCAGTGGCCCCACAAAAAGCCTTTTATGCCGATAAGGAAGCTTTGCCGCTGGAAAAAAGCGGCGGCCGGATTTGCAGCGAATTTGTGATGTGCTATCCGCCGGGGATTCCAATTCTGGCTCCCGGTGAAATGATTACCAAAGAAATTCTTGATTCGATTGAATACGTCAAGGACAAAGGCTGTTTTTTAACTGGCCCCGAAGACATGGAAATCAAAAAACTTAACGTGCTGAAGGAGGATTAAAGATGGAATTATGGTTTTCCGAAAAACATACACCTAGCGTCAAATTTTCCATTCAGGTGGATCGTCAGCTTTACTGCGGACAAAGCGAATTTCAGCGGATCGACATCTTTGATTCCAAAGAATTTGGCCGCTTTTTGACCCTGGATGGTTACATGATGTTAACCGAAAAAGACGAGTTTATCTACCATGAGATGATGGTCCATATTCCTATGGCCGTTCATCCAGCAGCCAAAAAAGTGTTGATTATCGGCGGCGGTGATGGCGGTGCCATCCGCGAGCTGGTGCGCTATCCGCTGGTTGAACAGATTGACCTGGTCGAAATTGATGAGCTGGTGGTGGAAGTCTGTAAAAAGCATCTGCCTCAAACGGCCTGCTGCTTTGCCGATGAGCGGGTCACCGTCCACTATCAGGATGGTCTGAAATTTATTCGCCGTTGCGAAAATGAATACGATCTGATCATTGTTGATTCCACTGACCCCTTTGGCCCCGGCGAGGGCCTGTTTACCAAAGAGTTCTATGGCAATTGCTATAAGGCCTTAAAAGAAGACGGAATCATGGTCAATCAGCATGAAAGTGCCTTTTATCTGGACGATGCCGTGGCCATGCAGCGGGCCCATAAGCGGATTGTCGAGTCCTTCCCGATCAGCCGGGTCTATCAGGCCCATATTCCCACCTATCCTTCGGGACACTGGCTGTTCGGCTTTGCCTCCAAGAAATACCATCCGCTTGAGGATTTAAAGGCGGTGAAGTGGAATGCCATGGGTTTTAAAACCCGCTACTACAATACCCAATTGCATGTTGGCGCCTTTGCGTTGCCAAACTATGTGGAGGAGCTGTTAAAAGATGTTGAATAAAAATATTGAGACCTTTTTAGGCTGTGATAACGAATATGGGGAATCGGACATCGTCGTCTTTGGCGCACCCTTTGATTCCACCACCTCCTTTCGTCCCGGCACCCGCTTTGCCAGCCGCACCATGCGGGGGGAATCCTACGGACTGGAAACCTACAGCCCCTATCAGGATAAGGACCTGGAAGATTATTCCATTTTTGACGGCGGTGATCTGGAACTTTGTTTTGGCGATACCGAAAAAGCCCTGGCAGCGATTGAAAGCTATACCACCCGGGTATTAAGAGATAATAAGCGGCCGGTGATGATCGGCGGCGAGCATCTGGTGACCCTGGGGGCGGTCCGGGCGGTGGCCCGGAAATATCCGGAACTCAAGGTGATCCATTTTGACGCCCATGCCGATTTACGGGATGACTATCTGGGGGCCCCCTTGTCCCATGCCACGGTGCTGCACCGGGTTTGGGATATCATTGGCGATGGCCGAATCTATCAATTCGGAATCCGCTCCGGCGAACGCAGTGAGTTCCAGTGGGGCAAAGATCACGTTACAACCCAGAAATTTAATTTTAAGGGCCTGGCTGAAGTGGTCGAAAAACTCCACGGCCAGCCGGTCTATTTCACCCTCGATCTGGATGTACTAGACCCATCCGTCTTTCCGGGTACCGGTACTCCGGAACCCGGTGGTGTCAGCTTTATGGAGCTACTTGAAGCGATCCGGAAAGTCAGCCAGCTGAATCTGGTCGGCTGTGACATCAACGAACTTTCGCCAGTCTATGACCAGAGCGGCGCTTCCACCGCTGTCGCCTGCAAGGTGCTGCGGGAACTCTTATTGGCGATGGCATAATAGAGTTAGAAATTTTAAAAATAGAGTCGGTACGGTAGTTGAGAGATAACCTAAAGTATTAGAGAAAATATTAAGGAGGAACAAATTATGGGAAAAGCATTAATTATCGGTTGCGGCGGTGTTGCCAGTGTGGCCATTCATAAATGCTGTCAAAACAGCGACGTGTTTACCGAAATCTGCATTGCCAGCCGAACCAAAAGCAAGTGCGATGCCTTAAAAGAGAAACTGGATGGCGGAGCCACCAAAATCACCACCGCCCAGGTTGACGCCGACAATGTTGATGAGCTGATTGCGCTGATTGAAAAGGAAAAGCCGGATGTGGTTTTGAACCTGGCCCTGCCGTATCAGGATCTGACCATTATGGATGCCTGTCTGGCCACGAAAACCCATTATGTTGATACGGCCAATTATGAGCCGGAAGATACTGCTAAATTTGAATACAAATGGCAGTGGGAATATCGGGAACGGTTTGAAAAAGCCGGGATTACCGCCCTGCTGGGCAGTGGCTTTGACCCCGGTGTGACCGGTGTTTTTTCAGCCTATGCGCTGAAGCACCAGTTTGATGAGATCAATTATATCGATATTCTCGATGCCAACGCCGGTGATCACGGCTATCCCTTTGCCACCAACTTCAATCCCGAAATCAATATTCGTGAAGTTACCGCTAACGGTAGCTACTGGGAAGACGGACAGTGGATTGAAACCGAGCCGATGGAAATCAAGCGGGTTTATAATTTCCCGGAAATTGGCCCTAAAGATATGTATCTGCTCCACCACGAAGAATTGGAGTCGCTGGGTCAAAATATCAAGGGGATCAAACGGATTCGCTTCTTTATGACCTTTGGACAAAGCTATCTGACCCACCTGAAATGTCTGGAAAATGTCGGCATGACTTCGATTGAACCGATCGAATATGAGGGCAAGATGATTGTCCCGCTGCAGTTTTTAGCTGCTGTCTTACCAGATCCGTCAACCCTCGGCCCCCGCACCAAAGGAAAAACCAATATCGGTTGCATCTTCCAGGGCAAAAAAGACGGCCAGGATAAAACCTACTACCTCTACAACGTCTGTGATCACGAAGAATGCTACAAAGAAGTCGGTTCCCAGGCGATCTCCTATACCACCGGGGTACCGGCGATGATCGGCGCGATGCTGGTAATGACTGGCCAGTGGCAAAAACCGGGGGTTTACAATATCGAAGAGTTCGATCCCGACCCTTTTATGGATGCCCTGAACAAATGGGGACTGCCCTGGCAGGAAAGTTTTGAACCGGAGCTGGTTGATTAAGTATGGCACAAATGGAATTAACGGACGCTTTCAAGGAACTGCCGACGCCCTGTTATCTGGTTGATGAAAGCCTGCTGATTAAAAACTTAAAAATTCTGGATCGGGTCCAGCAAGCCACCGGGTGTCGGATTCTGCTGGCTCAAAAGGCGTTTTCGATGTTTTCGCTCTACCCCCTGATCGGCCGCTATCTGGCCGGCACCACGGCCAGCGGACTCTTTGAAGCACGGCTGGGCCATCAGGAAATGGGCGGAGAAACCCACGTCTTTGCCACCGCCTATCGTGACGATGAGTTTGACGAAATCGTCGGACTCTGCGACCATATCGTTTTTAACTCCTTTAATCAGTGGCAGAAATACAAGGATCAGGCCTTAAGGGCCGGCCGGGAGTGTGGGATTCGGATCAATCCGGAGTGGTCTACCCAGGATCACGCCATTTATGATCCCTGTTCACCCGGGTCCCGGATGGGGGTCACCCGGGCTCAGTTTAAACCGGAATTGCTGGAAGGTATCAGCGGTTTGCATTTTCACACCCTCTGTGAGCAGAATGCCGACGCTTTGGAGGAAACCCTGAAAGCGGTGGAAGAAAAATTCGGCGAATTTTTACCAGAAATGAAATGGCTCAACTTTGGCGGTGGCCATCACATTACCCGGGCTGATTATGACATTGAAAAACTGATTGCCTGTATCAGGCGGATTCAGGAGAGATACGGGCTGAAGGTCTATCTAGAGCCCGGGGAAGCGGTGGCGCTGAACACCGGCTTTCTGGTGGCGACGGTGCTGGATCTCGTCGAGAATGGCATTCACAACGCCATCCTTGACACCTCTGCGGCTTGTCATATGCCGGATGTGCTGGAAATGCCCTATCGACCCAACATTATCGGGGCCGCCCAACCAGATCAAAAACCATTTACCTATCGGCTGGGCGGACCGACCTGTCTGGCTGGGGATATTATCGGCGATTACAGCTTTGATAAGCCACTTGAAATTGGTGATCGCCTGATCTTCTGTGATATGGCCATTTATTCGATGGTTAAAAACAATACCTTTAACGGCATGAATCTCCCAGCAATCGCTATTTTTACCAGAGAAAAAACCATTCAGATGGTCAAACAATTTGGCTATACTGATTTTAAAAACCGCTTGTCATAAAGAGCAGGCGGTTTTTTTATGGGAAATTTAGTTACTATACCCGGGCATCTTTATGGTATAATGGCTCAAATTAGAATTATTTTATCGAGATGAATGTATGAACAGGAGAAAGAGATGGTACATAAATTTAACCCCGACAATAAAACGAAACTGGATAATGAGTGGCGCCGGGAAAACCTGCCGCCAGTTGAAACCCTAGAAAAATTAGGATTAAAAGCAAGCGACAGTGTGGCGGATATTGGTTGTGGGATTGGTTATTTTACCATTCCGGCCGCTAAGATGATTGCTGATAACATTGCCTATGCCCTGGATACCTCCCCGGAAATGCTGGCAGAGGTTGTTCAGCGTAGCGAGGCAGCGGGTTTGAACAATATAAAAACCGTAAAATCCGAAGAACTGGATCTGCTGATTCCTGATGAAGCGGTCTCTTTTGCACTACTGGTCAATGTGATCCACGAAATTGTTGATAAGAATCAGTTTCTGGAAGAAATTAGCCGGATTTTAAAACCTGGTGGTAAGCTGGCGATTATTGATTGGGAAAAAGCCCAAACCGTAATGGGACCACCGATTGATCACCGCATTGACAAAGATGACGTCATTGCGATGCTGGAAGAAATTGGCTTTTATTGCCAGAAAACCCAGTCTTTCACTGAAAATTTCTATGGCCTGGTGCTGGTGAAGAACAGTGAAGAACAGTGAAGACCAGGTAATTGTAAAATGAACACAATACTCACGGCAGTTATGTAATTACCTAACAGTTAAGACATCAGAAAGGAAAAAAGATGGATAAAGAGAAAATTGTGATCATCGAAAACGACCAGTTTGCCAAACTGGTCGGGCTGGAACTGGTCAAAGTGGAACTGGGCTATGCCGAAGTCAGAATGGCGATTCAGGAAAAGCACCTTAATGGGGTTGGGATTGTCCAGGGCGGTGCCATCTTTACCCTGGCTGATTTTGCCTTTGCGGCGGCAGCCAATGCTAGCGGAAAAGTAACCGTCGGCATTAATGCCAATATTAACTATTTCAAACCGGCCAAAGGGAAAACACTGCTGGCTAAAGCCAGCCAAACATCTTCTGGCCGAAGTCTTTGCAACTATACAGTGGATATTTTTGATGAAGACAATGCGGTGCTGGTTGCCAAATTCACGGCTACCGGCTTTAGCAAAAACTAATACCCGGTTCGAAAATTTGAAGCTAAGCTAAGTTCAGGAAAGGAAAAGAAGATGAAAATAACCGTAATCAATGGCACCATGCGTCATGGCAGCACCTGGAATTGTAAAGAGTTGCTGGTTCAGAATATTTCAAAACAGGTAGTTACTGAGATAACGGAGTTTTATCTGCCCAAAGACATGTCCAATTTTTGCAGCGGTTGTTTTTCCTGCTTCTTAAAGGGGGAAGACACCTGCCCCCACGCCGATCAGATCCGGCCCATTGTTACCGCTTTGGAAGAGGCCGATCTGGTGATTCTGACCTCTTCGGTTTATGGATTGGATGTTAGCGGTCAGTTAAAAGCTTTACTGGATCATCTCTGCTTTATGTGGCTCAGCCACCGACCCAATCCGAAGATGTTTAATAAGGTGGGTATCAGTTTTGCCACCACGGCCGGTGCGGGTCTTTCCCACACCACCAAAACGATGCAGAACAGTCTGAAATTCTGGGGGGTAAAAAAACGGTTTGCCAGTAAGCAGGCAGTGGCCGCCATGAATTGGCGTGAGATATCCGACAAAAAGCGTAGTCAAATTGAAAAAGACATGGCCCAGTTGGCCCAAAAAGCCACCGCAGCGGTGGCTAATATCGAACACAGCGCTGCGCCCCTGTTTCGAAAAATCATGTTTGTGATGATGAAAGATATGATGAAAAAGAACGACTGGAATCCCACCGATCGCAACCACTGGGAAGCCCAGGGCTGGTTAAGTGGGACGAAGCCCTTTTAAATTTAGACGACCTCAATGGTGGTGGTCATACTGAGAATTTTAGCCAACCGCTCCCGGGGCAGTGTCCTAAGATAGGCATCCAGATTTTGCTGCATCCGGATTTCGGAAGCGGAAAAATCAATGGCGTCAATGGCCGGATGGAGGGGATGACGTTTGGTCAGCACCGCCAGCTCAATGTCCTCCAGCAGATCAAAGATCATGGCTGCTTCGGTGGGCTCCAGTTCGCCGGCGATGAGCAGGTCTTCCATATCGGCCAGGGTTTTAATCTGTTCTTTAATGATGGCCAGCTTGTCGTCGAAAAAACGGCAGGACAAAAACTCCATAATCATTTCCCGATAAGCCTTGTCATCCATTTTAATGCCCATATTGTAATGGACAATGGACTTGATATTAGGATTATACCGGGGCACAAAAACCTTATTAAGAGAGTGGGTGGCCAGACCCTGAAAAACAGTGGGGGTGATTTTCGGGAGGCTGGTTAGCAGGTACTTTTTCAGAGACCGATTGGTTAGTTTCAGATCGGTAATAAGTTCCCGGGCCGCTGTTTCCAACTGCGTTTGGAGCTCAGCCTGACTGTGATTTTTTAATTTTTTATCCAGCGCATTGAGATCGGCCGGGCTGAAATCCAGCCGGTCTGGGGGCGCAGTCAATAACTGACAACCCAGGGCATTTTGCAAAACCTGGGCACAGATATTATCGAGGAGATATTTGTAGGACGGATCATAACCGCTCATCACTTCATGGATAGTATCGGCATCAAAATAGGAACAAAATAGATTTTCATAATAGAGGCTTTCCAGATACTTGATGACGAACTCAACCCCGGCCAGATCCGTAACTGGATGGATCAGTTGATAGTCGATGTCACTGGGGATTTCATGGGCATGAAAATTGATTTCATAGCTTTCAAAAAAGGGCTTAAAACCCTGGTCAATGGTGAGATTGTAGGCTTGATTTGCGGTTTTTAGCTTGCTTTTGCAAACCCGGTTATAAAAATAATGGGCCACATTTATTTTTCGCTTCAGTACCGCTAAACCATATTCATAGAGTTTTTCAAGCGGTTCATTTTGGATATGAAAGATGGTGGTGTCTAGATCGGGCAGTGATTTAAGGTAGATGCCGATGGTAAAGAGGTTGGAAGCCATAATGCCCTGAGCGATTTCAACCCGGATCGAGCTGCTTTGGCCCCGGGTAAACCGCTCAGTACTGTCGGCCAGCAGTTTAAGACACTCCAGTTGAATACGTTCGGATTCTTTAGAACTTAGGACACCCTTGACATAGGCCTCCTGGAGCAGTGACTGAAAATAAAATTCGCCACTGAGCTTGTCGCCATCGATCATAGACTGTTTTTTGATCTTATTCTTCATCTTCATCCTCATCTTCCATCAATTTTTCACTATCATAAAGATCGTTATAATCAGGATCAAGTCCCAGCCGGACATTTTTAGCCATTCGTTCCAGTTCCCGATATTTAAGTTGATCCAGAGAACCCTGACAGACCCCATCATAGTATTTTTTCATATAGCCAATCAGATCATCATCGCTCATTAAATCCAGGGTTTCATTCTTGAAATAATAAAAGATTTCAACCAGCTCATTTATGATTTCTGCATAGCGATATTGGGCGATATAGGGGCTGTCGGCAAAGGTCAGAATGACTTTTTCAATAATTCCGCCGCCAAATTCGACCCGGCCAACATTCTTCAGCGAATAGGAGCGGGTTTCAACCAGTTCCAGCGCCTGCTCTTCAGACAAGACCAGTGAATAGTCGGCCGTAATTTTATTACATAGCAACACTTCCGAAACGGCCTGTTTTTCAATCAGAAAATTATCAAACAGCATCAGTTCAAACGACATATGGTTACCTCCCGGGCTTACAAAAAAATAAATTAACTGTTGACAAAGGTGTCGAAATATGATAAGATAAGTTCATAAAATAATAAAATGGGTTATTTTGTTCATTCATTAGATGATACCACGAATGATTGGATAAATCAATAATTATTAATACAAAACAGGTGCTGTTAAAGAAACGGCAGCTGTTTTTTGTCTTTAGTTGTCTGAGGTAGATAAACTAGCGTTTAGGTAACTTGATTTTTATTAATTCTATTGACGATCATTGCCTAAAAATGGCATACTAGAACTAATTGGATTGCGTCAAAAATCGAAAATAATTAAGAAAAACCATTTCTTTAAACAGATCATAATGTAAAACTGATATAATATTTAATTATCGTAAAATATTCTGCGCAAAAGCATACCTTTTCATAAAATTAGAGATAACAGGAAGAGATCGCCAAGGTTAAACGTTAACCTGCTGATTGAAGAAGGAAAAATATGAATATAACAGTATTGAATATTGCAGTTATCCTGATTATTCTTTTTTTATTTGGTCTGGGGCTGTATTTTATTCTTAAAAGAGGCAGAAAAAGAAAAAAAGAACGGGAGATACGTCGGTTTAATGAGCTGGTTCAGACCTTCATCGAGTCTGAGGAGATTCCGGTATCCCTAAAAGATGATCAATTAAACTATATTTTTATCAACCTGGCCATGGAAGATTTTTATGGGATCAACTCCGAAGATATTATTGGTCAGGGTGATTTCGAAATCCTGGAAGAAAAGATGGCGATCAAAGAGCGAGAAACCGATAAAAAGGTTTTAGCGACCAAAACCTTTGTGACCGATGAGATGTTATGGAAGGGTAAGATTTTTAAAACCACCAAATTTCCAGTGGATCTGCTAAACGGCAAGTTTGGGGTTGGGGCCTATATCCGCTCGGCGTCGGAGAAGAATCGGGAAAAATACCTAAAAACATTGATGTCAATCAGTGATGGGGTTATGATTGTTGATCCCCTGGGTAAGATTGAGATGCTTAATAACACGGCGGAGGAAATGACCGGCTGGCCGGTCAGAGAAGCGCTGGGGAAACACTATTCTCTGGTTTTCGTCCTGGAGGACGAAAAACAGGCGGATCTCGTGCCGGATCATATTGCAGAAGCCTTTCGAGATAACGCCATGAAAGAATTCGACACCCATGTGCTGCTGGTTTCCCGGGATGGAAGAAAATATCACCTGGAAGACAGTGTTGCCCCCATCAGTGACGAAGAGGGCCATATTGACGGAGCCATTGTTATCTTTAGAGATGTTACCGAAAAGAAAGAAAAAAGAGCGGCCATTGAGTATAACAGTTTTCATGATGCCCTCACCGGTTTATATAATCGACGCTTTTTTGAAGAAGAACTGATTCGCCTCAATACCGAAAGAAATCTGCCCCTGTCAGTTATTATTGGTGATGTGGACGGGTTAAAACTAACGAATGATATTTTTGGCCATGATGCTGGCGATGAATTGATCAAAAAGGTTTCGGAAATATTTAAAAAGGTCTGTCGGGCCGATGATATTATTGCCCGCTGGGGCGGAGACGAATTTGCCATTTTGCTGCCGCAAACCGAAAAAAAAGATGCCCAAAGGCTTTCGGATCGAATTAAAGATAATTTCAGCAAAGAAAAAATTAAGTCGATCCAGGGAAATGTGTCCCTGGGTGTTGCGACAAAATATGAGCCGGAAGAAAATATTGAAGTCATTATTGCCAGCGCTGAAGACAACATGTATATGAAAAAAACCATAAATCGGGGGAAAAAGAAGGAAGATACTTTTAATAATATTCTCGATAAGCTGTATGGTGAATTGCCAGCCGAAGCTGAGCATGCCCGGAGAACCAGTGAGATTTGCAAAAAAATTGCCCGCAAAATGAATTTGTCTGAAGCTGAGATTAACAAGGTGTCAAAGGCTGCGTATCTTCATGATATTGGAAAAGTGGCCTTGGATAAAGAGATCGCCAGAAAAAATGAATATGTGATTGATGACACCTATAAAGAGATGAAAATGCATCCGGTGGTTGGCTTTCGGATTCTCAATGCCTTTGATCATACCGTCGATTTGGCCAATATTGTTTTGGGACATCATGAACGTTGGGATGGAAGCGGCTATCCCCAAGGACTCATGGGTAAAGAAATACCCAAGCTGGCCCGGATTATTGCAGTTGGTGAACGATTTGACGATATGACAGCAGATACCGACTATCGTCCAGCGATCAGCATTGATGATGCACTGGAAGAAATGAAACGGAATGTGGGGACCCATTACGATCCGGATGTTGTTGCGGCCCTGGAAAAAGTGATTCGTGATGAGCAAACCTATACAACTAAAATAACCCGGTAAGGGCACAAAAAGGCCTCAGTAATAAATTATTGCTGAGGTCTTAAATGTTGTTCAATAACTTTGCAGAAAATTTTTACCATACCGGGATCAAATTGGGAACCGGCACAGGAAACAATTTCATTGATGGCGGTTTCGGGGGAAAGTGCGCCCCGGTAGGGGCGGTCATTGGTCATGGCATCGTAGGAATCGACAATCGATAGAACCCGACATTCAATCGGAATGTCTTCGCCAGCGAGGCCCAGGGGATAGCCGGTGCCATCCCATTTTTCCTGATGTTTCAAAATCAGATGGGAAATATCTTTCAATTCCGAGGATTCATTGGCAATCCGCTCGCCGATGGCGCAATGGGTTTTCATCACCTTCCATTCGTCGGGGGTTAAAGCACTGGGCTTCTTGAGGATGCTGTCGGGAATACCGACCTTGCCGATATCATGGAATTTGGTCAGCAATTGAATTCGATCCATAACATTCTGGGGTAAACGCAGAGCCTGTCCGATGAGGGTGGCCAGGGTATCCATGCGACTGGTATGGCCTTCGGTGACGTAATCTTTAGCTTCCAGGGCTTTCATTAAGGTTTTAACCAGATTGTTACGGGTGCTGGATTCTTTTAGCAGTTTGTTCTGATACATATTATTGTCGGCTTCCTGAAAGAGAAAGTTGGTGTTGACCAAGCCACAAGGGTGATAGGAGTAACCATAGGAAAGCGATATTTTAAAGGTTGCATCCGGCAGTTCATTTAAGCATTTTAAATGGGCATTCATTTTTTCCAGGGCTGATTCGATGGTATCCGACGGCTGATTTTTGACAATTACCCCGAATTCATCACCACCAATTCGGGAAACAATTCCCAATGCTTGAAAACACCGGCCAATAACCTGACTGGCCGAGACAATCACCTGGTCTCCCAGTAAATGTCCCAGCGTGTCATTGACAAATTTGAGGCCATCAATATCCAGTAATAAAATGGTTAAATTCTTGATCTCCCGGTTGTTGAGCTGTTCCAATTCAGCCTCAAAAAAGCGGCGGTTGGCGATATGGGTCAGGGTATCTTTATCCACCAGATCCCGGAGTTTCTTTTCCATGATGACCCGTTCGGTCATATCCCGGATCATAATCAGAACTTCATCAAAGCTGGAAATCTGAACCCGGACTTCAAAATAATGAAGGGAATCTTTAAAGGTCATCGAAAAATAATAATCCGATAAAACCCGGGTTCGCATAACCAGGTCAATCACCTGCTTTAAATCGGCCATCAGAATCGGATTGCGCATGATTTCCAGAAGGGCATACGATCCGGTATTCAACGAAGGATTAAGGGGTGTAATCTGTCCTTCGCCATTGCTGATCAGCAGAATATCGGGGATGGTGGCGATTAAAGCTCGGGTTCGGCTGTTGATTCGTTCCAGATCCAGCAGTTTTGTTTGGAGTTCAGAGTAGTAATTTTTTTTAAAAGAGTTTTCGCCCAGGCCGATTATCGTTTCCCGGGTGATCTCTTTTTTATTTTTGTGATTCCAATACTCGTCCATAAATAGTTCTCACCTCTTCTTTTGTCAAGACTCTGGGATTGGTCACCATGCAGGGATCATTGAGAGCGTTTTCCACCAGATAGTCAAGGGTGCTTTCTTTGAGATTCGGCACCATAATACTGGCAGGAATATTCAGGTTTTTCCGCATCGAAGCGATCCGGGTCGTGATCATTTCAAGCAGTAAATAATCACTGACATTATCCACCAGCAAACCGAGTTGTCTGGCGATATCCCGATAGCGGTCAGGTACGGTTTCAAAATTAATGCGGATAATGTGCTCAAGCAGAATGCTGTTACATTCGCCATGGGGTAAATCCAGCAGACCGCCCATGGAATGGGACATGGCATGGACAGCACCGAGACTGGCATTGGAAAAGGCCAATCCGGCCTGGAGGGAACCCAGCATCAGCTGAAACATCGTTTCAATGCTTCGTGCGGGTGTGACGGATTGTTCGACGGCTTGATTAATCAGACCGATGGATTCCAGGGCATGAACGTCGGTCAGGGCTGAATGGGTATTGGATACATAGGCTTCGATGGCATGGGTCAGGGCATCCATGGCAGTACAGGCGGTTAAATAGGGATCCATGGACATCAGCGGAACCGGATCGATCAGGGCCAGATCGGGAACCACCTTTTTACTGATGATCGCCCGTTTAATATTGGCAGCAGTATCCTTGATAATGGCAAACTGGGAAACATCGGCAGAGGATCCGGCGGTGGTGGGAATACAGATCAGCGGTGGCCCGGGCATCTGCACTTCATCAACCCCTTCGTAATCAAGGACATTGCCACCGTTGGTAGCCACAATACTGATGCATTTCGCACAGTCGATGGCGCTACCGCCCCCAATGGCAATGATCAGGTCGCACCCCAGCGACAAAAAAAGCTCTGCACCGATCATCGCTTCGATATCCTTGGGATTAGGGGTGGTTTCATCGAAAATACACAGTTTTTCAACATGGGGACGGATCTGATCGACGGTTTCGTGAAACCAGTCAAAGTCATGAATATTTTTATCGGTGACAATCAGCGGTTTTTTGGCATTAAAATGAGATATGTAACGACCAATCAACAAGCGGGCATCGACACCAATGATTATTTCCGGGATCACAAATTTTCTTAGTTCCAATAGAGTTTCAGCCATAACAATAACCTCTCATTCTCGTGTGAAAATCTGTTATTTAAGTATAACAGTTGATATTCTTTCTGTAAACATTTCGAAGATGTAAAATATTATAATTAAAAAAAGCTTTATCTAGAATAGGTACCCGTATCCGATGAAAATTAACGTAAATTTAACCGGATGATAATATTAATAACCAGCTCTCATGGTTATAATTTGTGACATCAACAATGGGGAGGAATGTGTTTGGATATCAATCAGAATAAAGAAGAAGAGCGGTTGAGAGGAGAGCTCTTGGAAATACTCTATCAGAAGAAAATCAGCACCGTTTTTCAGCCCATTGTGTCATTGCAAGACGGAACCGTCCATGGTTACGAGGCGCTGAGTCGGGGGCCGGTTGCTTCGTTGCTTCATAATCCGGATATGCTGTTCAAATGTGCCCAGAAATTCAATAAGCTTTGGGAGCTGGAATTTTTGTGTCGGTCAAAAGCCTTTGAAGCGGCCTTTAAAATCGAAAGTGAGTTCAAACTTTTTTTAAATGTGAACCCTAATATTATGCAGGATGTCCAATTCAGAAAAGGATTTACCCGGGAGTATCTGGAAAAATTTGATATTGATCCCAAGCGTATTATTTTCGAGATTACCGAAAGCGAGGCCATTAATCACCTGGCGGATTTTATTAAAACCATTGACAATTATAAAGAGCAGGATTATCGGATTGCCATCGATGATGCCGGGGCCGGATACTCGGGATTGAATTTGATCTCGGATATTCATCCCAATTATATTAAGCTGGATATGAAACTGATCCGGGATATCGACAAAGACATGACAAAACAATCTCTGGTAAGATGTCTGAATGAGTTTTCAGAATATACTGAAACGGCACTGATTGCCGAGGGGATCGAGACGAAGGAAGAACTGCTGACACTCATCGAAATTGGGGTTTCGTATGGACAAGGTTATTTTATTCAAAAGCCCAATGGAATTCTAAATTCAATCTCAAAGGATGTGCTTGAAATTGTTATGAAAGAGAATGCCAGGAAAAGAAAATTATTGGATCATCGGGTTCTCGATGACCGGATTGAGAGCATTTGTAAGCAAGAGAAAACCATAACGCCGGATATCCTTGTTTCACAGGTCCATGAAATGTTTAAAGAAAATGAAACCCGCGCCGGCTTTTGTGTGGTTGAAGATCAGATGCCGATCGGGGTGATTACCCGAAATGCCCTTTATAAACGGATTAGCGGTCAATACGGCTACATTCTTTATGCCAATAAACCGGTTCGCAATATCATGGATACCGATTTTATGGACGTGGATTGCCTGGCCACCATTGATGTTGTCGGGAAAAATGCGATGCAGCGGGATTTTGATAAAATTTATGATTTTATTGTGGTAACCCGGGATAATCAGTTTCAGGGCATTGTGACGGTTAAAGACCTGATGGAAAAACTGATCGAAATTGAGTTTGTCTATGCGAAACACCTGAATCCGCTGACTGAACTTCCGGGAAACCTGATGATTGAACAACAGCTGGAAAAGGCCCTTAAATCCAAGGACAAAAAAACGATTCTATATTTTGATCTGGATAATTTTAAGGCCTATAACGATCTGTATGGCTTTGAAAATGGCGATCGGGTATTGAAGGAGTTTGCCGAGATCTTAAAAACCCGGATTCCAAGCGAGTATTTTATTGGTCATATTGGTGGGGATGACTTTATTGCCATTGTCCCCAAAAAGAAAACCGAGCAGCTGTGTATCAGTATCATGCATGCCTTTAACGAGGCCGTGATTAAATATTACAGTAAGGAAGACATTGACAAAGGCTATATCACCTCCAAAGATCGCAAGGATGTGGAGGAGAATTTCCCCTTTTTGTCAGTTTCAATTGCCGGTGTGGCCAGCGATCACAGCAAAACGATTTTTGAACTGGCCGAAACAGCCGCAAAAATTAAAAAGAAATGCAAGAAAAAACCGGGTAGTAATTACCTGTTGAGTTAAACCGGGCAGTCCAAAAACAGATGCGCAGAGCGTGTCTGTTTTTTTTCGGCAACAGGACTGAGAGCTTTGATGATTGAAGCTTTTGGCAAATGGGTAAATAGGGGTTGAGATAAAGAAACGAGGTGACCAAAATGGAAAAGGAATAAAGACCCCAGGTTGTGGTCAGTAAATGCATGGGCTTTGATGCCTGCCGATATAATGGACAAACACTGCCGGATAAGTTTGTCGAAAAACTAAAAGACTATGTGGACTATCATCCGGTTTGCGCCGAGGTGGAAATTGGCCTGGGGGTGCCCCGCAACCCGGTTCGCCTGGTGATGGAAAACGAGCAGCTTGTTTTGTATCAACCAGCCTCGGATACCGAATATACCGGAGAAATGATTGCCTTTAGTGATGCTTTTTTTGACAGCCTGAAGGCCGTGGACGGTTTCATTTTAAAAGGGCGTTCACCATCCTGCGGTACCAAAGACGTCAAAGTTTATCTGGGTAAAGCTAAGACCACGGGTTCGATTAAAGGTCAGGGCATTTTTGCGGGTCAGGTATTTAAACGCTATCCTTATCTGGCCATCGAAGAAGAGGGCCGGTTAACTAATTTTAGAATTAGAGAGCATTTTCTGGCTAAACTCTATACGCTGTGCCGTTATCGCCAGGTGGAAAAAGCCAAAACAATGGCGGCGCTGGTTAAATTTCAGGCCCAAAACAAATATTTGCTGATGGCTTATAGTCAGAAAGAGCAGAAAGAATTGGGCCGAATTGTTGCCAATCATGATAAGCTACCACTCGAACAGGTCTTTAGTAGCTATAAAGCCCATCTTGGCATTGCTTTTTTGAGAATTCCCCGGTATAGTAATTATATTAATGTGATGCTGCATATTTTTGGTTATTTTTCAGAATACCTTTCCAGTGGCGAAAAAAACTTTGTATTGGATAGTTTTGAAAAATATAAGAGCGGGAAAATTCCCCTCAGTGTACCGATCAATGTCCTTAAGTCTTATGTCATTAAATATAACGATCCCTATCTTCTGGAGCAGACCATCTGGGCCCCGTTTCCGGAAGAACTGATGGATATCAGTGATTCGGGAAAAATGGAAGATCTGATCAGGAAATAAAGGGAATTGTTTTCCAGCTCAATTTTATGATATGATTGGATAATGAGGTAATAATGAATATTTATGAAATGCCCGGATTTCCCATGGAAAACGAAGTGACATCGGTTCTGGCGCAGAACGATGTGGTCCGGATTGAACGGATTGTCAGTACCGGCCAAACGTCTGACTGGTACGATCAGGCGGAAACCGAATATGTGATTTTATTGGAGGGACGGGCTCAACTGGTATTTGAAGGCAACAAGACAGTCGTCCTGGTAAAAGGGGACACCCTGTTAATCCCGCCCCACCAGAAGCATCGGGTCGCCTACACCTCAGCCGATCCGCCCTGTATCTGGTTATGCGTGTTTTATTAGGTTTGCAAAGAAGGAGCATAAATGATGAAGAAACTAGGCTTAATGATAATGGTACTTGCTATTGCCGGATCACTGCTGATGGGATGCAGCACCGCCAGCAAAGGAACGGAAAGTAAAAAAAAAACGTTGACCGTTGGGATGGAATTGGCTTACCCACCCTTTGAAACAAAGGATGAGCAGGGCAATCCCAGCGGGATCAGTGTTGATTTGGCCTATGCACTGGGTGAATATCTGGGCCGGCCGGTTCAGATTGAAAATACCAATTGGGATGGACTGATTCCATCACTGCAGACGGGCAAGGTAGATGTGGTTATTTCGTCAATGACCATCACCGATGAACGAAAAGACGTGGTGGATTTTTCGGTGCCTTATGCCAAGTCCTATCTGGCGCTGCTGGTTAATAAAAATGCCAATATCAATCAGGCCGAAGATTTGAATCAGCCAGGCAAAGTTGTGGATGTTAAAAAAGGAACCACCGGAAATATTTATGCTACAAAGAATCTAACCAATGCCACAGTTAATGCGCTTTCATCTGAAACTGCCTGTGTCACTGAAGTAACCCAGGGAAAAGCGGATGCCTTTATTTATGATCAGCTGACTATTTACCGCCAAAATAAAGCCAATCCGGATACCACCAAAGCCATTCTGATTCCCTTTCAGGACAGTGAAAGCTGGGGAATTGCGGTGAATAAGGGGAATGAAGAACTTTTGATACAAATAGACAGTTTTATTGAAGAATTCAAAGCTCAGGGGGGCTTTGTAGAATTGACCGATAAATACCTGAAGGAAGAAAAACAAACCTTTGATGCACTTGGCTTTCCATGGTTTTTTGATTAAGGTGATCGATGAAACAGACAGTTAATAAAGAACCTTCATTAGCAAATAAGGTGGTCAGTGCTATTTTTGTGGCCGTCGTTTTGATTGGATTTCTCTGGTTTTCAGTGAATTCGATTGGACTGGAACTGGATTTTTCTACGCTTTACCAATATCGGCAGCGACTTTGGGAAGGTTTTTTGATGACGGTAATTATTTCGATAGCCAGCTTGTTTGTCAGTCTGGTTATTGGTTCACTCACTGCCATGGGACAAAATTCGAGAATCCTGATTATCAGTTATTTTTGCCGGGCCTATGTTCAGATTATTCGGGGAACGCCATTACTGGTGCAGATTTATTTTTTTTACTATATCATTGGCACTGCCTGGGGTGTGGACAACCGCTATGTGGCCGGCGTGGTGATCTTATCGATTTTTGAAGGCGCTTATATTTCCGAAATCATCCGCGGGGGCCTGGCAAGTATTGACCGTCAACAATATGAGGTGGCCAGGTCGATTGGGCTGACACCGGTAAAAACCCTTCAGCTGGTTACTGTTCCGATATTAATGGCGCGGATTCTTCCCGCCCTGGCGGGTCAGTTTGCCTCGATTATCAAGGATTCTTCATTATTGTCGGTGATCGCGGTCATCGAACTCACCCAAACAGTTCAGGAGATTTCGGCAGATAATTTTAGAATGTTTGAAAACTACCTTTTTGTCGGGGCCTTATACTTTATTCTGACCTTCGGTGTTTCGCTGTTTTCCGGGGTGTTGGAAAGGAGGTATAACCATGAATATCGAGTTAATCAATATCTGTAAAACCTTTCAGGATGAACTGGTCTTACAGGATGTATGTGGTTCCTTTGATATTCATTCCATTGCTGTGATCGGACCATCCGGGGGTGGTAAATCGACCTTGCTCAGGATCATCGGGGGGCTTTTGGCGCCCGATTCCGGCAGCTTGAAAATCGATGGAGAGATCATCGGGTTCAGCAATAAATATCTGCAAAGCTATCGTCGCAATATCGGGTTCGTTTTTCAGTCCAAAGGGTTGTTTGAACATCTTACTGCGCTTGAAAACATCATATTACCGTTGGTACACACATTTGGGATGGGTAAATCTCAGGCGCTGGAGATCAGCAGTAAACTTTTTGAGCGGTTTGGCTTGACTGATGAAAAGAGTAAGTATCCCTTTCAACTTTCGGGCGGTCAGCAACAGCGAATTGCCATTGCCAGAGCGGTGGCGGTTAAGCCTAAACTGTTGCTGCTGGATGAGCCAACCTCAGCCCTGGATCCTGAATATACAGCAGAGGTATTGAATATGCTGGGAGAATTGCAAAATGAGGGGCTTAAAACGATTATCGTCACCCACGAAATGGGTTTTGCAAAAAATGCCTGTGAGAAAGTTGTTTTTTTAGCAAATAAACAAATCATTGAAAGCGGCAACAGTTCCCGGATATTCAAAAATCCGCAAACCGAGGAACTGCAAAATTTTTTAAATAAAATTCTTGAATGGAAGGTTTGATCAAGGTGCTGCGACCTTTTAAGAAACCGTAAATTTGATTTAAGCACGGAGGTTGATCGTGGAGAATGGAATGACTGGAAAAATTAAAATTTTAAAAGACGGGCCTTATGTGGTTACCGGAAATATAAAACTGTCAGAGAAAATAATTACGTCCCAGGGAAAAGGCTATGTTTATCGGGAAGGTCGGGAGTTGCCGCAGGCGAAGACCTATACCCTTTGCCGTTGCGGAAAGTCAAAGAATCCGCCTTTTTGTGATGGCGCCCATTCAAAATGTGATTTTCATGGTGATGAAACCGCATCAAAAGCCGATTTTGTCGATCGGGCTGAAGTCCTTACCGGGGCTGATCTGGATATGCTCGATGACCACCGCTGTGCATTTGCCAGATTCTGTCACCGCAATGATGGTACCGCATGGGAGCTGATCAGGCAGTCCGATAATCCCACCCTCAAAAATGAAGCCATTAAAGCCGCCAGCGAGTGTCCGGCCGGGCGGTTAGTGGCAGTAGAAAAAAGTGGCGCATTCATTGAACCGGAATATGAACCCGAAATTGTGATTCTTCAGGATCCGGAGCGGGGGGCCAGTTGTGGTATTTTTGTTAAGGGGGGGATTCCCCTTCAATCGGCAGATGGCAGCCTATATGAAAAGCGCAATCGGCTGGTATTGTGTCGCTGTGGCGAATCGGTCAATAAGCCCTTTTGTGATGCGACCCACATTCATATAAAATATCTGGATGACCAGGTGTAAAACTTGGTATATTTTATGTAAAAAATGATACCAGACAAAGGTTCGTTTAACCTTTGTCTGGTATTATACAGGTTCAGTCAAGATTGATAATGCTGCTTTTTATCAGCTGATTGGTAACAGCAGAATTTTCGGACGCGTTCTGGAATGAGGAAGTGGATGGATTTACAAAAGGTATTCTTAAATTTAATCGTATATGCATTACCGATCATTGCGGCCGGCTATAGTGTTGTGGGAATAAAACTCTTAAAGCAAAAAGTCGAGGGCCAGTTTAATTATTTTTCGGCCCTGATGTTTTCTTCGGCAATTTATGCATTGGGGTACTTTCTGTCGCTCAACTCGCAAAACATTGAAATGATGATCCTGGCCCGGGATCTTGCGAATCTGGGCGTGATATTTATTCCAACGTTTGGAATCTTATTTGTTTCCCAATTTGCAAAAGTCAAAATTTCCCAGCCAATTAAATATTTGCTGATAACCCTCTCAGGGATACTCTGGATACTATATATCACCAATCCGATTCATCATCTGGCGTTTAACTGGGTGGAATTGATCAAAGTTAATGGTTTTTCGGTTGCCAGTACCTCCAAAAACATTGGCTATTATCTGATTCTTGCCTACTACATTGTTTTTCTGCTGTTTTTAATAGTCACATTGATCAAAGCATATCAAAAAACGAATTCCCCAAGTTTGAAAAAAAGTTATCGTTTCATCCTTGTGTCAATACAGGTGTCATGGCTTGCGGTACTGGTGATCCTGATGGGGGGTGATAAATATGTCGATCCGACGCCAGTGGTGATTTTGTACATTTCAGCCATGATTGGTTTAAACGAAGTAAAAAATGATTTATTTGAATTGGAAATCAATCGTTGGAAACAAACCTTCTGGAATATCGGCGAGGTCGCCTTTCTGATCAATGGTGATGCGGAGATTATTTGTATGAATCCCGCTGCCAGGCTTTTTTTTGCGGGAAACAAGGAAAGTGTTTCTGAAATACTGAGAATTCTAAATCGGGGGGATCATAAACGCACGCCGGTAAAGGTCAGAACGGATGAAACCATCCGCTGGTTTTATGTAAATAAAAATGATTTCGATCTTAAGCGAAAGCTGGTCAGCTATATGCTGGTGGATTTTAGCGATCGTCATCAGGCAGAAATAGCTTTAAAAGAAAGTGAAGAAAAACACCGGCTACTGATCACCCAAATGGCCCAGGGACTGGCGGTGCACGAAGTTATTTTTGATCAGACCGGCAATCCTGTGGATTTTAGATATCTGGATGCCAATGAAAGCTATGAAAAGCTGGTTGGTATGAAACGGAAGGAGATTATCGGCAAGACTGCCCTGGAAGTGGCACCGGCTATGGATAAGCAGTGGATCTTAAAATACGGTCAGGTAGCCATGACCGGTCAGCCAGTGCGGTTTGAGTTTTATGACCAGTTTGTGGGTAAATATTTTGAAGTTGTTGCCTATTCACCCCGATTCAAGCAATTTGCGGTGATTATTACAGATGTTACGGAGCGCAAACAGGCTGAACAGGAAATCCGATATTTGAGTTACCATGATTATCTCACGGGTCTCCATAACCGGCGGTTTTATGAAGAGGAACTGGAGCGGCTGGATGTTCCGGATAATCTGCCTATTACGATGATCATGGCCGATGTCAACGGTCTTAAACTGATAAACGACTCCTTTGGTCATGCGATGGGAGACGAGTTGTTAAAAAAATCCGCCCGATTGATTACAGAAGCAGTTCCAAAGAACAGTATTGTTGCCAGACTGGGGGGCGATGAATTTATTGTGATTTTACCACAGACGGATATTTTTCAGGCAGTTGAGGTGATCAATGACCTGAAAGCAAAGACCTTAAATGAAAAAATCGACGCCTTTGATATTTCGATCTCATTTGGTTGCGAAATAAAGGAAAGCGAAAACCAGGACATTCAGGAGATATATAAGCGGGCTGAAGATGACATGTATCGGCATAAGCTCTATGAAAGTGCCAGCATCAAAAATAAAACCATCGAACTGATTATGAATACTCTTTATGAAAAGAGTTGTCGGGAAATGCTTCATTCCCGGAGAGTCAGCGAGATCTGTAAAGCCATTGCGATCGAGATGAACCTGAGTAAGGATGCGGTTAACCAAATTGGGGCGGCTGGGCTGATGCACGATATTGGCAAAATGGGGATTGATGAAAAAATCCTCAACAAGGTCGGCCATTTGAATTTCGAGGAGTGGCAGGAAATGCAGCGGCATCCTGAAATTGGTTATCGGATTTTGAGTTCTTCCAGTGAATTTTCCGAAATGGCAAGGTATGTCTATGAACATCATGAACGCTGGGATGGGAAAGGCTACCCCAAAAAATTGAAGCAGGAAGAAATATCCATGCAGGCAAGAATTATTGGGGTGGCGGATGCCTATGATGCCATGACCTGTGATCGCTCCTATCGTAGCGGATTGAGTCAGGCCGATGCCATTCATGAACTAAAAAAGCATGCCGGTACGCAGTTTGATCCGGAAGTGACACGGATCTTTATTGAAAAAGTGCTGACTAAAAAATGATAATTTGTTGGCAAATCACGGATACCGAATTAGAAAAAGAACGGCAGGTAAAAGTTACCTGTCTACAAAAAAGCAAAAAGAGCCTGAAATCTGGCTCTTTTTTAGGTCGAAAATAAATGAAATATCATTGATTTAACGACCATTTCACTTCAGTTTCGCAATCATTTCTGATATAATGAACGAAATCATTGGGGATATCGGATCGAACGGGTTTATTTATGCGACATAAGTGGCTGTTGGATGGAGATTTTTGATAATGGTTATTTTTTAGGCTTTAATAATCACTTTGAAAGTAAAAAGCGATTAAAGTAGTGGGAACGGATAGGAAAGAAGGTTATGATGAGGATAGGATATGCATGTTTAACGGTGGGTGTGCTTAATACGGAATTGAAAACGTGCTTGCTGAAAAATGCGTCCGAAGAAAAATTGACTGAATTGATTAAACACAATTTGAACGCCCTGGAAAAGATGATTGACTATAATATCGAAAATCAGATTGAGTTGTTTCGCATCAGCTCATCACTGATTCCGTTTGGATCAAATCCAGTCAACCGGATTGTCTGGTGGGAAGTTTTTGAAAAACAGTTTAAAAAAATCAGCAAGAAAATTGCCAAAAGTGGCATGCGCGTTTCCATGCACCCGGGACAGTATACTGTGTTAAACTCGGCGGACGAAAATATTGTGGCGAATGCCATTGCCGATTTGGACTATCATGCCTGTGTCATGGATAGCCTGGGACTGGGTCCGGAAAATAAGATTATCCTCCACGTCGGGGGAATATATAATGATAAAAAACAGGCAATTAAACGCTTTCTAAAAAATTACCAGCGGTTGAGTGAAACGGTTAAAAAACGATTGGTAATTGAAAACGACGATAAATCATACACCATCAGTGATGTTTTAATCATTGGAAAAGCCCTGGACATTCCGGTGATTTTTGACAACCTGCATCACCAGGTGAATCCGTGTGATGAAAAGCAGCCGGATACATATTGGATTGATATTTGCAAAACTACCTGGAAAAGTCAGGATGGTAAGCAAAAAATCCATTACTCCCAGCAGCATCCCGATAAAAAACCGGGTTCGCATTCCAAGACCATCGGAATAAACGAATTTATGGCCTTTCATCAGGAGCTGGATGGCAGAGATCTGGATATCATGCTGGAAGTGAAAGACAAGAATTTATCGGCGATGAAGTGCATTAATTGCATAACCACAAAGAAAGAAATTAATCGCTTGGAACATGAGTGGAGTAAATATAAATATGCAGTATTGGAAAGATCTCCCCTTGATTATCTGGAGATTCGAAAACTGCTGAACAATAAGGACAGCTATCCCTGCATGGAGTTTTATAATCTGATTGAAGCATCTTTTCAAAAAGAAACCACTATGGGCAACTCAATTAATGTGGCGCAACATATCTGGGGGTATTTCAGAACGATTGCCTTGCCCAGTGAGAAGAAGTATTTTCTAAAACTACTGGATCAATACGAAAAAGGGGAAGCCTCCATTAAAAAGGTGAAGAAAAATCTGTGGAAAATGACGGTTAAGTATGAGCAAACCTACCTGTTGGATTCGTATTACTATGTTATTATCTGAATAAAATGAATGGGAACAGATTGGCAAAAAAACGTTTCGATGATGAGTCAGAAAGTTGTGAAGGGAAGATCATGTTAAATGCTGAAATCAGAGAATTGATTAAATACCTGAAAAGCATCGTTGCGGAGGAAAAACCGGACAATGATGTTTTAGAAAAATACGGAAATGATCCGGATTTTATTGAGCTCAATGAGATGATCGGGGGTATTCGCAGTGCCTGTAAAAAGCATTTTGAGATGATTTTTGACTTATTTCCTGACCCAACCATTATCACCACCATGGAAGATGGAAAATTAGTGTCCTATAACCGGGCCTTCCATAAATTGATAACAACCAGAGGGAAAAATATCATGACTGGTGTGACGAATATTCATGATTTATACTTTGAATTGGATAAACGGGATCAGCTAATTGAAGAATTGAAGCGAACCGGTGTCAGTGAGAACATGGAAATCATGGTAAATGATGTCAATGGTGAAATGTTTGTCGGACTGGTATCAGCCCAGGCCATCAGCATTGAGGGTGAAGCGCACATCTTGAGTGTCATCAGGGACATTACTGCAATCAAAAGACTGGAAGAGGAAATCAAAAAGCTGTCGATTAAGGACAAACTGACCCAGGTGTTTAATCGTCAAAAACTCGATGAATTTTTGCAATTTGAATTGGAACGCTCCGAGCGGACAAAGGCACCTTTTTCGGTTATGCTGGTTGATGTGGACTCGCTTCGTACGATCAATGAGACTTACGGGCATCAGGTTGGGGATGAGATGCTGGTGGCAGTGGCCGCGATGCTTATGGACAACGTTCGGGTGACGGATATTGTGGGACGCTGGAGCGGAGAGGAATTTTTAGTGATCCTTCCCGATACCGATGAAAAAGGTGCCATTACACTGGCAGAAAAAACCCGGACAATTCTTGAAAATACTCGTTTCAATACCGTTGGGAAGCTTACCGCCAGTTTTGGGGTTTCCGCCTATCGCAAAGACTTACTGCCGGCAACCTTGATTTCGCGAGCCCATACAGCCCGAAACCGGGCGAAAGAGAAGGGGCAAAACCGGGTGGAATATCAGTAGTGATCAATAATATAAAAAATCATGGACGAGGTGACCTGTGGAAACAAGACAATTAAAGATTTTAGTGATTGATGACAACCCGGATAATGTGATTGTCTTAAAAGCCATGATTCGTGATGTGTTTTCAGATGCTACTGTTTTGATGGCTTTTACTGGGCGAACGGGGTTTGAAATGGCGGTGTCGGAAGACCCGGATATTATTCTCATGGATATTATCATGCCGGAGATGGATGGTTTTGAGGTGTGTCGTCAATTAAAAGCCAGCCCCGATCTGGCCGATATTCCGGTGGTCTTTGTGACCGCTGCCCGAGGCGATCGGGAACATCGGATTTTGGCGCTGGAATGCGGCGGTGAAGGTTTTATATCAAAGCCGATTGATGAACAGGAACTGCTTTCTCAGCTTCGGGCAATGGCAAAAATCCGCTGGGCCAATCTTCAAAAACGCAATGAAAAAGAGCGACTTAACAACCGGGTCAGAAAGCAGAATGTGGCCCTAAAGGCCGCCCATGCTCGAACCCTCAAACTGCTGAAATCGCTGGAAAAAGAAAATGAAGCCCGGAAAAAAAGTGAGAAAGCGCTGGTCGAAGCGCAAAAACTGGCGCATCTGGGAAGTTATGAGTTTGATTTCAAAAATGACAAAATCAGCTGTTCGGAAGAAGTGCTGAATATCTTTGGGATTGCTTCCATTGATGAAGTGGATACCAAAGAGCAATTTCTCCGGTTTGCCCAGCCAGAAGAGATTCCTGTTATTCTTGAAAATATCAATAAGGTAATGGTCGAAAAATCAACAGCTGATTTTATTTTCCGGATCTTTCGTCAGGATGGTGAAGAGCGAATTATCAATATGCGGATGATTCCCCAGTTTGACGAAGAGAAAAACCATATTGGAAATTTTGGAACCGTTCAGGATATTACCCGAATTAGAAAAACGGAGGAAGAAATCAGGTATTTGAGTTACCATGATTATCTGACCGGTTTGTTCAACCGACGCTTTTATGAAGAAGTCCTGATAAAACTGGATACGGAAAATAATTACCCATTAACCCTGGTTATGGCCGATGTCAATGGCTTAAAAATGATCAATGATTCCTTTGGCCATGCAGTAGGGGATGAATTGCTCCAGAAAGCTTCCAATGTTATCAAAAGCGGTTGTCGTGAGAACGATGTAATTGCCCGACTGGGTGGTGACGAATTTGTTATTATTCTAACTCGAACGGATGCTGAAACAGCGGCTCTGATTATCAAAAGACTGGAAGTATTGGCAGCCCGGGAAAAAATTCGCGGATTGAAACTTTCCATTGCTTTTGGTAGTCGCACGAAAACCAGAAAAGAAGAGAATATCCAGCAGATATTAAAAAATGCTGAAGATGATATGTATCGTCATAAGCTCTACGAAAGTGCCAGCATGCGCAGTAAAACCATCGAATTGATTATGAACACCCTTTATGAAAAAAGCAATCGGGAAATGATGCATTCAAGCCGGGTTGGTCACATTTGTGAAAAAATTGGTTTGCGAATGAAGCTGGATCAGGATGAAATCAATCAGATCCGGACAGCAGGACTGATCCATGATATCGGAAAAATGGGAATTGATGAAAAAATCCTGAATAAAACTGGCGCTCTGAGCGATGAAGAGTGGCAGGAAATTAAGCGACATCCTGAAATTGGTTATCGGATTCTCAGCTCGGCAAATGAGTTTTCGGAAATGGCCAATTGTATCCTGGAACATCATGAACGCTGGGATGGGCATGGATATCCAAAAGGTTTAAAGGGGGAAGAAATCTCGCTGCAGGGAAGAATTGTGGCGGTGGCCGATTCCTTTGATGCCATGACCAGTGATCGGGCCTATCGCAAAGCACTGGCTTATGATGAGGCCATTACGGAAATCAAACGCTGTGCCGGAACCCATTTTGATCCCCTGGTGGCCAAAATGCTGGTTGAAGTTGTGCATTCGGAAATGATTCGTTAGCGACACCTGCTGATTTGGACATCAGGTAGGATACTAGGGGGGATACGGATGGGAACACAGGCAAATAAAACCATTTTTGAGCTGATTCGGATTATGAAAGAGATTTATAAAAAAGATCTGACGATTTATGATGATGCTTTTCTGATTAAATCACTGGAGCGGCGGATGGCAGGCATTAAGCTTAGTGCTGCGGAATACCCCTTGTATTTACAGCAAAATCGCTTGGAAGCCGATTTATTAATGGCATCTTTTCAGATCACTTACAGCCAGTTCTTTAGAAACGCATTGACCTTTGCGGTGCTCGAAAAGCTGATTTTGCCGCAACTCTTCAGTCATAAACCGGAAAACGGGGAAATCAGAGTATGGTCGGCAGGTTGTTCCACTGGCCAGGAAGCTTATTCGATCGGAATTTTGTTAGAAGAAGGGATCAAGTCTGTGTCAAAGCCGAGGCGATTTCGAATTTTTGCCACCGATCTTTCATCGGAAGCCTTAAGCGTCGCCAGAACGGGCCTTTATGATGGTGATGACATTGCAAATATTCGTATGAAACAGCTGAAAAATTATTTCGAAAAACAGGGTGATGCTTACGCCATTGGATCGGAACTAAAAGAAAAAATCGATTTTTCGGAGTATGATTTATTGGATTCCCATTCGAGCAATCCTCCAGATAGCATTTTTGGTGATTTTGACATCATATTTTGTTGTAATCTGCTTTTTTATTATAGCACTGATGTGAGACGGTCAATAATCAGAAAACTAAAACGCTCTCTGGCCAAAGGCGGTTATTTGGTCACGGGCGAGGCTGAATCCATCTTTATGGCAAAAGATCAGGATTTAAAGATGCTGTCTTCCAGTGTGCCTATTTTTCAGATCAGTCGGTAATGGGATGAACAGAATATAATACCAAAACTCTTTTGCACAAAAGAAAGACTAACTACCATTGTGCGGTGTTGTCAAAATTGTTGCACCTCATAGTCATGGTTCCGGGAGAAAAGATGAACATTAAAAATTTAAAAGTAAAGACTCAGCTTGCGATTGGTTTTGTGATTATCATATTTTTTGTTATTTTATTGGGGATTTTGGTTTATATGCAAACCAATACCATTGTAAATCAGGCCGAAACCATGTATGACCACCCCTTTAAGGTTACCCGGGCAATTGATCGGCTGGATGCGGACATTTTGAGTATGCGGGTGGGCGTTAGAGATCTGCTCTTGGCCAATACCCAGGAAGAACGTAATAGCGCCATTGAAGCGATGCAGCAATATGATGCTGATATCCAGATCCAATTTGATATTTTGCGGGAGCTTTATCTAGGGCCCAAACAGGATGTGGATGCGGCCTATAATGCGTACATCAACTGGGAAACGGCCCGGGCCGATATCGTGGCAAATGCTCTGGCCGGAGACCTGGAAACCGCCCGAAAAAGTCTGCTGCCGGGTGAAAAGGTGGGAGTCTATCGGGAGACCTTAACTGAAAAAATGGCAGTGGTAGAAAATTTCGCCAGTAATAAAGCCGATGAACTCTATCAGGGCACAACGGACTTATATAGCCGAATAAAACTGCAATTAGCCATGATTGTATTAATCATTATGGTGTTATCCGTATTGATAAGCGTTCTTTTACTTCGAAATATTCAGGAACCGTTAAATGAGCTCACCCGAACAACGGATGAATTTCAAAACGGAAATCACAATGCCCGAAGTGTTTATGCTTACACGAATGAATTTGGGATCCTATCGGCTTCTTTTAATACGCTGGCTGATGACATTCAAAAAAACCTGGAGCTGAATGAACGAACAGCCAATTTTATTAAAATTATGCTAGCTGAAGAAGATGCCCAAATTTTCTTTAGAAAGACCCTCAATACCCTGTCCCGCTATACCGATTCCCAGGTGGCGGCGGTTTATCTGAGAAACGCCGATACGAATCAATTTGAGCATTTTGAATCAATCGGATTGGATGAAATAGGCCGGGTGGCGTTTGCCGGAGACACCCTGGAAGGAGAATTCGGAGCATCGCTTGCCAGTGGTCATTACACCCATATCAAGGATATCCCGGAGGATTCTCGATTTGTCTTTTATACGGTCAGTGGGAAGTTTATGCCCCGGGAAATTATCACCATTCCGATTATTTTTGGCGGTGAGGTTATTGCTGTGGTGTCCCTGGCCGCCATCGGAAAATACAATCAAAAAGCCATTGATTTTATCGAAAAGACCATTAGCACCATGAGTGCCCGAATTGAAGGGATTTTAGCCTATCGTACCATCAAAGCCTTTTCCCAGAAGTTGGAACATCAGAATCGGGAGCTGGATGCGCAGAAGAATGAAATGGAAGAACAGTCGGTGGAACTCATTCATCAGAACATCGAGTTGGAAATGCAGAAAAAAGAACTCAATGAGGCGAACCAACTTAAAACGAACTTTTTATCCAATATGAGTCATGAATTGCGGACACCGCTTAACTCGGTCATTGCCCTATCCGGAATTTTAAACCGGCGCCTTAAAAATGAGATTCCCGAAGAAGAATACAGCTATCTTGAAGTCATCGAACGGAATGGTAAAAATCTGTTGGCACTGATAAATGATATTCTGGACATTTCCCGGATCGAGGCGGGTCGTGAAGAGGTTGAAATCACCACCTTTAATATTAACCAATTGATCGATGAGGTGGTGGAAATGCTGGCACCTCAGGCCCGTGAGAAAAATGTGATCTGTCGTAACGGATCGGGCAACACGGCCGTTTATATTAACAGTGACAGCGATAAGTGCCGTCATATTCTGGAAAACCTGGCTGGCAATGCGGTTAAATTCACCGAGCAGGGTCAGGTCGAGTTATTCATTGGTCAAGATGACGAAAACATAGAGATTCGGGTTACTGACACCGGCATCGGAATTGATGAAAACTATCTGCCCTATATTTTTGATGAGTTCAGACAGGGAGATGGTAGTACTTCCCGTAAGTTTGGGGGCACCGGGCTGGGGTTGGCCATTGCACAAAAATATGCCCACCTGTTAGGGGGAACCGTTCGTGTGAAAAGCGTGGTCAATGAGGGATCTGAATTTATTTTGTCACTACCGATGAATTACGCACCGGATAAAAAGGTAGGAGAACCCGCCTATCAAGGACAACGGGGGAGCGGTCAATCAGCAACGAGTATATCAGCACCCCAATTGTCCGGAAAACCTTCAGCAGATCCCTCAAGCAAAACCCTGTTGATGGTTGAGGATAGCGAACCGGCGGTGATTCAGATTAGAGATTTGCTGGCTGAAAGCGGCCATACGATTAAGGTAGCCCGGAATGCCCAAGAAGCGTTTGAAATCATGGAAGAAGTGATTCCGGATGCCATGGTTCTGGATTTGATGATGCCGGGAATTGATGGATTTGAACTGCTTCAGACCCTCCGGGAAGCTGAAGCGACAGCGCATGTACCGGTGCTGATTCTGACTGCTAAGCATATTACCCAGGATGAGCTCAACTGTCTGACTAGAAATAACATTCATCAATTGATTCAAAAAGGTGATGTCAACCGGGATGAACTCAAAAAAGCCATCGATTCCATGCTTTATCCGGTAACGCATAAAAAAGAGATTAAGCCCCGGAAACCCCGGACGGATCAGCGTAAGCCATTGGTGCTGGCGGTGGAAGATAACCCGGACAATATGATCACGGTGAAAGCTTTGCTAAGCGATCATTTTCGGGTGTTGGAAGCAGCCGATGGTCAGGAGAGTATTGAGATGGCCAAACAGTTTGTTCCCGATCTGATTTTGATGGATATTGCCCTACCGGGAATTGATGGGGTCCAGGCCTTTAAAGCGATTCGGGCCGTGCCGGGATTGGAGAAGATCCCGATCATTGCGTTAACCGCCAGTGCCATGACCCAGGATCGGGAAGGAATTTTAGCCCAGGGCTTTGATGCCTTTATCCCAAAACCGATCATTGAACGGGAGTTTTTAAAAGTAATACGGGAGGTACTCTATGGCTGATAGACAATTGAAATTTTTAGCAATTGATGATAATCAGGATAATCTGATCACCATGCGGGCACTGATCCGGGAAGCCTTTTCCGAAGCCAGGGTGCTGACAGCCACCACCGGAATCGAGGGGATTGCGATTGCCGGGGCAGAAGATCCCGATGTCATTCTACTGGACATTGTGATGCCGGAAATGGATGGCTTTGAAGTATGTCAAAGACTTAAGAGCGATCCTCAGACAAAAGAAATTCCAGTTGTTTTTGTCACCGCCATTAAAGGGGATCGGGAGCACCGTATTCTGGCGCTTGAGTCTGGTGCGGAAGCATTTTTAGCCAAACCCATCGATGAATCAGAATTGACTGCCCAACTCCGGGCGATGGTCAAAATAAAAGCCGCCAACCGTCAAAAGCAGGACGAACAAGGCCGATTGACCCAGATGGTGGAAGAAAAAACGGCGGCCCTGAAGGCCGCCCATATCAAGACCATGGAACTGCTTAACAGCCTTAAAATCAGTGAAGAAAGAAACCGCCGACTGATTACTCAGATGGAGCAGGGCCTGGCCGTACATGAGGTTCTGGTCGATCATAATGGGAAACCAGCAGATTGCAACTTTTTGTATGTTAACCCCAGCTTTGAACGGCTGACCGGATTAAAAAGTCAGGATATTCTGGGGAAAACCCTATCAGAAATCATGCCCGATTCAAAGAATTTTCTGGTTGAAAAATATGCGCAGCTAATCAAAACAGGCGCATCAATGCGCTATGAAATGTATTTTGAGCAGTTTGCAAAATACTTTGAAGTGGTGGCCTATTCCCCAGAGCCCCAGCAGGTGGCGGTGATTATTTCCGACATTACCGAAAGAAAACAGACTGAAGAAAAGATCCGCTATTTAAGCAATCATGATTATCTCACCGGGGTTTACAATCGCCGCTATTATGAAGAAGCCCTGATTAACATTGATCGGGATGAAAATCTGCCGCTCAGTCTGGTTATTTCTGATGTCAATGGTTTAAAGCTGGTTAATGAATCGTTTGGGCATGCCTTGGGTGATGAGCTACTAAAAAAAGTGGCCGGGATCATCCAGGCAGAGTGCCGGAATCAGGACGTGGTGGCCCGGCTTAGTGGGGATGAATTCATTGTACTGCTACCCCAGACGGATGAGGATCAAACGGCAAAAATTGTCAAACGGATGAAAGTCGCAGCACTGGAACAATCCGTTGGAAACATTGATTTCTCGATTTCGTTTGGCTATGAAACCAAAACCGAAAGTCACCAGACTATTCAGGAGGTGCTAAAGAACGCTGAAGATAACATGTATCGTCACAAACTCTATGAAAGTGCCAGCATTAAAAACAGAACCATCGATTTGATTATGAATACGCTTTATGAAAAAAGCAGCCGTGAAATGCTGCATTCACAGCGAGTCAGTGAAATCTGCGAAAAAATCGCAGCGAAAATGAATTTTGATCAGGATGATATCAGTCAGGTAAAGGCCGCCGGATTAATTCATGACATTGGAAAAATGGGGATCGATGAAAAAATACTCAATAAACCTGGGGGACTGAATCCGGACGAATGGAAAAAAATTCAACGACATCCTGAAATTGGCTATCGGATTTTAAGTTCATCCAGCGAATTTTCAGAGTTGGCCAGATACGTACTGGAGCATCAGGAACGCTGGGATGGAAAAGGTTACCCGAAACAACTGATGGGGGAAGAAATCTCAATCCAGGCTCGGATTATCGGGGTGGCGGATGCCTTTGATGCGATGACCTGTGACCGGGCTTATCGTAAAGGGTTGAGTGTTCATGAGGCGGTGGCTGAAATAAAAAAATGTGCTGGCAGTCAGTTTGATCCGGAAGTCGCCAATGTCTTTATCGAAAAAGTTTTAAATGAGTATCCCGCCCAAGTGATTGATTAAAAAATACTCAATGGCGATTGTTGATACGATAAAACTCCAGGCAGGGTTTTAAGCAAGTGCGTCGATAACCTCCATTGAGTAGATCACTCAATGAAATATATAAATCACGACTAAATTTGAAAAGAGGTTTGCTATGTGTGAAAAAAAACAGGATGTCATTGAAGCGGTAATAAAGAAGTTACAACAGGGGAATCAGGTCTTTGTGACAGCGGAAAAAAACCCTGGTGATGTTTCTCCAAAGGTACGAAGCAAAAATGTGGAAGCGGGTCAGAAACCCGATGCGGTAGTTGTGACCTGTTCGGATTCCCGGGTGCCGCCGGAACATATTTTTTCGGCTGGAATCGGTGAGTTGTTTGTGATTCGAACGGCTGGCAATGTGATTGGTGATTTTGAACTGGGCAGTATTGAATATGCCGTTGGTCATTTGGGGACATCCGTAGTGTTGGTGCTGGGGCATAATCACTGTGGGGCAGTGGCTGCCGCCATGCAGGGGCATGGTCACGGGTATATTACATCGATTGTGGAAGAAATACAACCAGCCATTGCAGGCGAGGAAAATGTTGCTACATGTGAAAACCTTAACATTGATAATAGCATTAAGAGAATTCTTCAAAGTGAGGCCATTAATGAACGAATCAATGCGGGCGAGGTCAGGGTTTTGGGTGCAAAATACAATCTGGAATCGGGAGTCGTGGAGTTTTTCGGGTAATCGCTTAAAGTAAAACGTAGTTATGGTGTGCCAGTGGGGTTAAAGAAAAAGGAGACCAAGATGAAACGAAAACTGCTAATACTGATGGGCGTGTTTGGAATGACGGCTCTGTTATTTATGGGCTCTGGTTGCAAAAAAAACGAGATATCAAAACCATCGACAGAGGTGTTGAATTCGTTTGACACATCCTTGGTTGAAAAGACCAATGACTTTGGATTCAATCTCTATAAAAAGCTGGCAACGGAAAAGAAAAACAGCATGATCTCACCTGTTGGCATCTCCCTGGCCATGGAAATGGCCTATAATGGCGCAACCGGAGAAACCCGGGAGGCGATGGCAAAAGCCTTAAATATTCAGGGCATTGATGGTGACCGTCTAAACGAAAACAATCAGGCCCTGTTGTATTTTTTAACCTCGACTGACCCCAAGCTGACCTTAAATATTGCCAATTCGATCTGGATGAGGGAAGACTTTAAATTTTCAGAAGCGTTTGTCAAAACCGTGAAGCAAGATTATCAGGCGGATGCCCAAAAATTGGATTTTGCTGATCCCAAGTCGGCCGATGTCATTAACAAATGGGTTAAAGATGAAACTCAGGGCAATATTGATCAGATTGTTACCCCGCCCATTGACCCGGAAACGATCATGTTTTTGATAAATGCCGTCTATTTTAAAGGAGCCTGGAGCAGTCCTTTTGAAAAGGATCTTACCAGCGATCAGAGTTTTACTCTGGCTGATGGACAGAGCGTGACGGTGCCGACAATGTACCAGACCGGTTCCTTTGACTATTTAAAAACAGCCAGTTTTCAGGCCTTGCGGCTTCCCTATGGTGAAAATGAGCAGATGGCCATGGTGTTATTTTTACCCAACGAAGATTCCAGCCTGAGTGACTTCCAGCAGCAGCTCAATCAGGATAACTGGTCAAACTGGATGAGTCTTTTTGAAAAAAAAGAGGGCAGCCTGATGCTGCCGAAGTTTACTTTGGAATATGAAAATTCATTGAACCAGGCCTTAACGGATCTGGGGATGGGAGTTGCTTTCCAACCGGGAAAAGCGGATTTTTCAGGAATGGCAGCAACCGACACCGCAGCTGATATTTATATCAGCGATGTTAAGCACAAGACCTTTGTTCAGGTAGATGAGGCCGGTACCGAAGCCGCCGCCGTGACCTCGGTGGAAATCAGCGTTACCAGCATGCCTGCCTATGATTTTGAACTTAAATTCGACCGACCATTTTTCTATGTCATTCAGGACAGCAAAACCGGAGCCATTGTTTTTATGGGAACGGTGTTTGACCCAAGTAAATAATAATTAATTCCGGTGTTATTATGACTGATAGCACCGGTTTTTTTTCTTTGGTTTTATTTAAGATTCCGGTCTGTTTTCAGCATTATTCCATAAAAACATTGTAATTTCGGGCATAAAAAAGTAAACTAAATGATATGAGTTTATTTTTTGTTTCAAGGAGATGTGATCGCAATCGGATCGGTCTTCGAGACAAAGCGACTTAAAATTACAGGCAAGAGAGAGGAAAAAATGGGGTTTGTAGAAATTTTAAAGGCAATCTTTCTGGGGATTGTGGAAGGTGTAACCGAGTGGCTGCCAATCAGCAGCACTGGGCATATGATATTAGTGGATGATTTTATAAAACTGAATATGTCCGACCCGTTCATTGAAATGTTTTTATACGTCGTTCAGTTGGGCGCCATTCTGGCAGTGGTTTATATCTATTGGCATAAACTGGTGCCGTTTTCATTTAAAGATAAAAAAATAATGATCCGTAAAAACACGGTCATCCTCTGGTCAAAAATTGCGGTGGCTTGTATTCCGGGAATCCTGGCCTATTTGCTGCTGGATAGTCTCTTCGATACCTATTTTATGAATTCAATCGTTGTGGCAGCGATGTTGATTCTTTATGGGATTCTTTTTATTGTGATTGAAAATTACAACAAAAAGCGTAAACCGGAGATTGTCAAGTTATCGGAACTCAGTTATAAACGGGCCCTGCAGATTGGTGCCTTTCAGGCTTTATCGATTGTACCGGGGACATCTCGATCCGGGGTAACCATTCTGGGGGGGATGATTTTGGGGACATCCCGAACGGTGGCTGCCGAATTTACCTTTTTTATGGCCGTTCCAGTCATGTTCGGGATCAGTTTATTAAAACTGATTAAATTTGGTTTTGCCTTTACCCTTTGGGAAGTGGTAATATTATTAGTAGGAATGATCTCGGCCTTTATTACTTCCATATTGGCCATTAAATTTCTGATGACCTATATTAAAAAGCATGATTTTAAAATTTTCGGCTGGTACCGCATTGTACTGGGTGTCATCGTGTTGTTCTATTTCTTTATCACCGGTAATTAGGATAATTTGAAATGGCATTTGATGTTGAAAGGAAGAAAAAATGATTAAGATTGATCAGGAAAAATGTATTGGTTGTGGCGCATGTGTTGAAGATTGCTTTACTCGGGATCTGGTGATTGAAGCGGACAAGGCCAAAGTCCTTAACAAAACCTGTATTAAATGCGGCCATTGTATCGCCATCTGTCCGGTAAATGCCGTCAGCATCAGCGACTACGACATGAGCGAAGTGAAGGAATATGAAGCCGCCAGCTTTGACATCGAACCGGAAAATCTGCTGAATTTCATTAAATTTAGGCGGTCGGTCCGACAGTTTAAAGACCAGCCCATCGAAAAAGAAAAACTGGAGACGATTATTGAGGCTGGCCGATTTACCCCAACTGGCGGAAACCGTCAGCCGGTGTCTTTTGTGGTGGTTCAGGATCAACTTTCAGAGTTGACCGGACTGGCCCTGGAAAGCCTTAACAATCTGGGAAAAGTGCTGCTGGCCGATAGGGAAAAGACCCCACCGCTGATTGCCTATTATGCGGAGCGGTGGCTGCAGATGTATGAAGGCTATCTGGCAAATCCGCAAAAAACCACCGATTTGTTTTTTAATGCCCAAGCCGTTGTGATTATCGTCTCGGAATCACCCATTGATGGTGGCCTGGCTGCATCGTCGATGGAACTGATGACCCATGCCCAAGGACTGGGAATGTTCTACAGTGGCTTTTTTGTCCGGGCTGCGGCCAACAGCGAAAAAATAAGACGTTTTCTGGGGATTGAAGAGACCAACAAACAAGTGATTGCCTGTCAGGTGATGGGCTATCCCAAGGTCTCTTATCAGCGCACCGTGCCCCGAAAGAAGCCGGTAGTATCCTGGCGATAAGGCGATCAGCCGGAGTGTAACAGCGTTTAAAATGAGGTAAAAGATGGCCTATCTGGAATTTCGGAATATTTTCTTAAACTATGATCAGCGGACAATCTTTTCCGGTTTTAATCTGGAAATTGAGCGTCAGGAAAAGGTTCTGCTCTGTGCGCCGTCCGGCCGGGGCAAGACCAGTCTGGTTAAAATGCTGCTGGGTTTTGTGGTACCGGAAGCCGGGGAAATCCTGGTTGACGGGATGCGGCTGACCGGGAAAACGGTTAATGACATTCGCCGCAAAATTGCTTATGTGAGTCAGGATGCTGATATTCCCAGGGGAATAGTCAGTGAAGTTTTCGCGAGCGTTTTTAATTTTCCGGTCAACCGTCATTTAAGTTATCAGGAAACGGTTTTACGGGACTGGCTTAAAACCATGTCCCTGCCGGAAGATACCCTCGAGAAAAACATCGATGCCCTTTCCGGCGGCGAACGGCAACGGCTGGCCCTGGTTCTGGGGATTCTGCTGGATCGGGAGATCTGGATTCTTGATGAAATTACCACCGGTCTGGATCAGGAGCTGAAGAAAAAAATGGTGGAGCTGCTTTTAAGCTACGACAAAACCATTTTAGTGGTCTCCCACGACGATATTTATAAAAATCAGAGACTCCGGGAGGTGAGCTGGTAATGGGCGTTCAGGAAATACCCTTTTATACCCCTTTTTATCTGCTGATTTTTGTGCTGCCGATGGCCATTATCAATTTTAAACTGGGAATCGGCCTTAATAAACGGACGATTTATGCCCTCTTCCGGATGACCATCCAGCTGGTGCTGGTGGGCTTTTTTCTGCAGTACATCTTCTTGTTCAACAACCTCTGGGTAAACTCGGCTTATGTTTTATTTATGATTGGGGCGGCCGGTTTATCCACCGTTAAAACCTGTGGATTAACCGTCAAAAAACAGTTATTACCGATTGTCATCGGCTTTGGTCTGCCCAACCTGGGGATGATTCTCTTTATCAATCAATTTGTCATCGGTTTGGACAACATCTTTGACGCCCAGTATTATATTCCCCTGATGGGAATGCTGCTGGGCAACAGCCTCAGCGGCAACATTATCGGCATCAATACTTTTTACAATGGCTTAAGGCAAAATGAACGACTCTATCAGTATCGGCTGGCTTTAGCCGCCAATCAGTGGGAAACCACCCTGCCCTGGTATAAAGAAGCCGTCATTGCCTGTATGAACCCCATCATTGCTTCCACCGAAACTATTGGTCTGGTATCCCTGCCCGGCATGATGACGGGCCAGATTCTTGGCGGTTCGATGCCGATGACAGCCATTGTCTACCAGATTGTGATCATGGGTGCGATTCTGATTTCCCGTTATTTCGGCATTCATTTCTCGATTTTATTAACCCGGAAGCAGGCCTTTGATGACTATGATCGGTTAATCCGGTAGAATCGATGCAAAAAATTCCCATTAGTCAAATAATTAGTTCATTTATTTCGCCCTCGCAACGTGATAAACTATAAAATATTGAATTCGTTTAAAAATGCGAGGTAGCAGATGTCCTATAAAGATTTAACACCCAGTACCGTCATTGAGTACATCAAAGAAAATACGGATATTTTTCCAGCTGCGGCCAAACTTGAAGTTTATGAAGTTGGCGGCGGCGAAGACGACGGCGATGGTTTTGTCAATCACATCTATCGGGTATGGGATGAAAGCGGGCGATCGGTTATTCTCAAACAGGCCAAACCCTACCTGAAACTATTTGGCGAAGGGGCTCCGCTGACGGCCAAGCGCAACCAGCTGGAATCGGAAATGATCAAGTTAAGAACGGCTATCACTCCGGAATATCTGCCGGAAATGTATCACCTTGATCCAGACAATAATCTTTTTATTTATGAAGACTGCGGACGCCTGAAAATTATGCGTTTTGAATTGACCAAGGGGAAACGGTTTCCTAAATTCCCCCAACAGATGGGTGAATTTTTGGCCAAATCGAATTTTTATACCTCTGAGATCTATCTGGATCAGGTTGCCCACAAGGTACTGGCATGTAAATTTATGAACCCGGAAATGCGGGTGATTATGGAAACCATTTTGTTCCTGCGGGAATCTTTTATTGAGGGAGAAGTCGATTTACCGCCGGGAGATCCCAATCATCTGGTGATGAGTGATCTGCTCTGGGAAAAACGGGAACTGCGGGTTGAGCTCCTGAAGCTGCGGGGCATTTTCATGAAAAAGAGTGAGTGTCTGGTGCATGGCGATCTGCATACCTCCAACATTATGATTGACGAAAATGAAATGAAGATCATTGACATGGAATATCCCTTCATGGGGCCGTCCTCATCTGATAGCGGCTATCTGTTGGGGAACCTGATCTATGAATATATTGCCTGGTTCCACCATGATGAAGGAACCAAAGCGTCTCGGAAAGCCTATCGTCAGGAAATACTGGGCTACATCCGCGATTTCATCAGCGAGTATCAGCGGGTTTACTGTGCAAGCTGGGATCAGGATGCTAAACCAATGTATCGTGAGTATACCGAATATCGCGATGAGCTGTTACGTACCTACATCAAAGAGGTCTGCGGTTTCGCTGGTTGCCAGATTATCAGTCGGGTCGGTAACATTGTGCCACTGCCGGATTTTGATGTAATTAAAAACCCGGTCAGCCGCAACTGTGCAAGACGTCTGTCGTTGCTGATTGCTGATGCGTTGGTTATGAAACGGGAAGAAATGGAATCGGTAGAAGACATCATTTCCTTAATCGAAACCATTACCTACCGCTATTTTGATGTGATGAAGGCGTTAAAGAACCGCAGTAAAAGCGGCCAGGCAAATTAGAAGGAATCATAAACTCAAGCGATTTTTGGCTTGAGTTTTTTGTTTGCTGAAATGTCGGCAGGGGAATGTTTATTTTTACGGAAATGTGGTAGAATAAGAATACGAAAATAGGTTGGAACGAACGGAAATCTTTTTTATAAAAAAAGGAGGGCTAAGCGAAACAAGAGGTTATAAAAAGCCGGATGAGTAACTGAAAGCATGTCTGAAATCGGTTGCAAGTAAATTAGCCGGTCAAGCTGCAGTTAAGAATTTAGGATAACAGGCAGAAAGGGGATTCCAGCTATTCGCGTAAAATTATCATTCAGGAGGAAAAAGTCATGAAAAAAAATAAATTAACACTTTATCTTGTGGCCATAACGATTATGATGGTTTCGGTTCTTTTGATGGGGGCCAGCTGCAGCGCAACATCAGCCAACGTCAGCAATGCAGTGATGACAACCGGGGTAGATGACAGTTCATTGCCGATTGATGAAGTCACTTCATTTCCAGTCAATACCGACGTTTATGTAGCAGCGGAACTCCACAACGCCCCGGATGATACCGATATTACCTTTATCTGGTATCTGGAAGATCAGGTAGTCGATTCTGTGACCATCAATAACGGTGATGTCAGTGATGCACCGCTGTGGGGCATTCTGCCAGCTGAGCTGGTTACCACACCAGGCAACTATGCCGTTGAAATTTATATTGATGACCGGGAAGATCCCGATACGGTTACTGAATTTACGGTTAAGTAAAAAAATAAAAGCGCAGGTCGCCTGCGCTTTTATAATGCCCTTAAAAGGCTGCGTTGGATAATTCAAACGGTGTTTCCTGATAAACGTAGTAATTCAGCCAGTTGCTAAACAGCAGGTTGGCATGGCCCCGCCAGCGCACCACCGGTGGCTGAGTCGGGTCGTCATTGGGGTAGTAGTTGATGGGAATATTGATTGGTTTACCCTGGGAAACATCACGGTCATATTCACCCTTTAGGGTTAGGGGGTCGTATTCGCTGTGGCCGGTGACAAAAATCTGGCGACCGTTTTGGGCCATGACAATATAGACCCCGGATTCAGGGGATGCCGCCATGATTTCCAGATCGGGATGGGCCTCAAGTAGTTCCCGGCGGATTCCGGTGTGTCGGGAATGGGGCACATAGAAGGTATCGTCAAAGCCCCGAAAGAGTTTGACATAGGCCTGTTCCAGGTGGTGTTCAAAAACACCAAAGGCTTTTTCGGGCAACAAATACTTCTCAATTCCATAATGATAATAGAGTCCGGCCTGGGCACCCCAACAGATATGCAGGGTGGAAAAGACATTGGTTTTGCTCCAGTCCATAATCTCGGTGAGCTCGTCCCAGTAGTCTACCGCTTCAAATTCCAGGGTTTCAATCGGGGCGCCGGTAATAATCAGGCCATCAAACCGCTGCTCTTTGATATCTTCAAAATAACAATAGAAAGAGCCCAGATGTTCGGACGGGGTGTTTTTACTTTCATAGGTTTTTGTTTGCAGTAGGGTTACCTCAATTTGCAGCGGTGTATTTCCTAAAAGCCGCAACAGCTGGGTTTCAGTGGTGATTTTAGTCGGCATCAGATTGAGAATGGCAATTTTTAAGGGCCGGATATCCTGATGACTGGCCCGGTCAGCATCCATCACAAAGATGTTTTCATTGGTCAGAATCTGACTGGCGGGCAGATTAGTGGGTATTTTTATCGGCATTGGTTCACCTCCGGGTGATTGATTAAAAACTAAAGAGCCTGAGAAAAGGCCTGATCGAGATCAGCCAGAATGTCGTCACTGTGTTCCAGTCCAATCGACAAACGGATCATATCTTCAGTTACACCGGCGGCAATCAGGTCATCGCCAGACAATTGCTGATGGGTGGTGGTGGCGGGATGAATCACCAGCGATTTGGCATCGGCAACGTTGGCCAGATGGGTAAACAGGGTCAGGCTATCAATAAATTTACGGGCGGCGGCGATGCCGCCTTTGATGCCAAAGGTGAAGATTGAACCAGGGCCTTTTTTGAAGTATTCGTCAGAAAGAGACTTATATGGATTATCAGAAAGCGACGGATAGTTAACCCAGGAAACCTGAGGGTGGTTGGTCAAGTAAGAGACCACTTTCTGAGTGTTTTCAAGATGCCGATCCAGGCGCAACGACAGGGTTTCCAGACCCTGTAACAGTAGAAAGGCATTAAAGGGACTGATGCAGGCACCGGTATCCCGGAGCAACTGAACCCGGGCTTTGACAATAAAGGCCGCAGCACCAATGTCGGTGGCGTAGGTAATGCCGTGATAGCTGGCATCGGGGGTGGTAAACAGCGGGAAGCGGCCGCTGCCAGCCCAGTCAAAGCTGCCGCCGTCAACGATGATGCCGCCGATGGTGGTGCCGTGTCCGCCGATAAATTTGGTCGCCGAATAAACCACGATGTCAGCACCAAAATCCAGTGGCCTAAATAAGTAGGGGGTGGCAAAGGTGTTGTCGACGATCAGTGGCAATCCGTTATCGTGGGCGATCTGGGCCACGGCTTTGACATCAACAATATTAATAGCCGGATTCCCCAGTGATTCGATATAGATGGCCTTGGTATTTTCATTGATGGCAGTGCGGAAATTCTCAGGGTCATCCGGGTTAACAAAGGTCGTTGTAATGCCGAGCCGGGGCAGGGTGGCGCTTAAGAGATTGTAGGTACCACCATAAAGGGTGGATGCGGCCACCAGTTCATCTCCGGTACCGGCGATATTGAGAATGGTGGCAGTAATGGCTGCCGAGCCGGAAGCAAAGGCCAGGGCACCGACGCCGCCTTCTAAAAGCGCCATCCGTTCTTCCAGCACACTGGTGGTGGGATTCATAATCCGGGTATAGATATTGCCCGGTTCTTCCAGGCCAAATAGCCTTTGGGCGTGTTCGCTGTTGTCAAAAACATAAGAGGTGGTCTGATAAATGGGAACCGCCACCGCATGGGTGGTGGGATCAGGGCTTTGACCGCCATGGAGTTGGAGCGTTTCAAATTTTCGGGTATCCTTCATAATCGTATCTCCTTATATCATTATTAATAAATTACATATCATTCCAGTAGGAATTATAAGCAATATAACATAAATAACCAGATCTTGTCAATATGTAAAGCAAAGAATGAAAAATTAACACGTTTTTAATCACTATTTATTTGACATTGATAAAAATTAGGTCTATAATAAACCAAAATACACGTTACAGGTCAACAAGGTTGTGGAAAAGTTCATTTTCTTTGTTGTAAGGTGTCCTGAGAGGAATATCATGGCAGAGTTAAGAAGAAACTTAAATGAATATTATTACGTTAACACCCAAAGCTATTGGTTTTTTAGCTTTGGTTATTTTGCGTACAATCAATTAAGTTCCTTTGAGAATCCCAACCCATGAGAAATTTTTAGCGATACCGGTGTATTGAATAAAAGTTGATTTTTAGGAGGCTTCTTAGGAAGTCTCCTTTTTTTTCGCAAGTCAAAGGCCAAAGATCATGCTGGCAATTTGGATGCTGACTGCGAATCACCAGAAATCAGTAAGGCGCTTTCTGGTGGTCTTCGGTGCACAGAAGATAAAAATGGGGCCGAGTGATCAGTTCGTAAATTAATGGAGGAAGAAAATGATAATAGTTGTTAAACCCAACACCAAAGAAGAAGATATTCAGAGGTTAATCAAGATGATTGAAACACAGGGATTAAACATTCATTACTCAAAAGGTGTGGATCACACCATTCTAGGAATAGTAGGGGATACAACCTTGGCAGATGTGGAAAAAATCCGTTCAAACCGTATTGTAGAAAATGTACTCAGAGTTCAGGAACCCTATAAGAAAGCCAATCGTCTCTTTCATCCCGATGATACCATCATTAACGTCAAGGGCCGAAAAATCGGTGAAGGGACAATCAGTGTGATGGCTGGCCCCTGTTCGGTGGAGAGCGAAGAACAGGTTGTAGCGATTGCCAGAAGTGTCAAAGCTTCCGGAGCAACCTTTTTGCGGGGCGGAGCTTTCAAGCCACGAACATCACCCTATGCGTTTCAGGGCTTGGGATACGAAGGATTAGAGTTACTTAAGATCGCCAGAAAAGAAACCGGATTGCCAATTGTTAGCGAACTGATGTCGCTGGAGCATTTGCAAGCTTTTGAAGATGTCGATATTATTCAGGTAGGTGCCAGAAACATGCAGAATTTTGATTTGCTCCGGGAATTGGGAAAAATTGACAAGCCGATCTTACTTAAACGGGGGATGTCATCGACGATGCAGGAATTCCTGATGTCGGCTGAATACATCATGAAGGAGGGCAATGATAAGGTAATTCTCTGCGAACGGGGCATTCGCACCTTTGAAACCGCCACCCGAAATACCCTGGACATCAGCTGTATTCCGGTGCTCAAGCAAAAGAGTCACTTACCGATTATTATTGACCCCAGTCATGCCACCGGGCTGTCCTGGACGGTTGAAGCATTGACCAAGGCCGCCATCGCTGCCGGTGCCGATGGGGTGATGATTGAGGTTCATAACAATCCGGAAGAAGCCCTGTGTGACGGCGAACAGTCGATTACCCCGGAACAATTCCATAAAATTATGATCACGGTCAAAAAATACGCCGAATTTGAGAACAAGGTGATGTAATGAAAAAACGTGAAGATTCCATCGTTGGCTTTATCGGCCTGGGTCTGATGGGTGGGGCTTTGGCCATGGGACTCAGGAAGCAGGGGCCCCGAGAAATCTGGGCTTATGATTTAAACCCGTCGGTGATTAAAAAGGCCTTGGATCAGGGCGTGATTGATCAAGGGGTCTGGGACTCAGCGGGGCTTCAAAAAATGCTGCCCCAATGCGATCTGGTGTTTATCTGCCTGACCCCAATGGACACCCTGGCTTTTTTAGCCCTGTACATGGAAGACTTCAAGCCGGGGGCGATTGTCACGGATATTATCGGGGTCAAAGAAGTGGTCTTTAAAAACCTCGGCAATCTGTTGCGCAAAGATATCGATTATATTCCCGGACACCCGATGGCGGGCAGTGAAAAAGAAGGCTTCGGCGGGGCCGATGATCGGATCTTTAAGAACCGGAATTATATTTTGACCCCCTTACCCTCCAATCAGCCGGAGAATATTGGGTTGATCCGGGACATTGTTACGGATCTGGGTTTTAATCATATTGTTGAAACCACCACCGAAATTCACGACCAGAAAATAGCCTTCACCTCCCAGCTTTGCCATGTGATTGCGGCGGCCCTGGTTGATTGTGAGGATGATCTGTCGATTACTGATTTTGAAGGCGGCAGCTTTGGTGATCTGACCCGGATTGCCATGATCAATGCCCCGATGTGGACGGAATTGTTTATGTGCAACCGTAAAAATTTGCTTGATCAGATTGAGAAATTTGAGTCCAGCCTGGCTGCCATGAAAGACATGATCCGTTTGGATGAAAAGGAAGAATTGATTGACCGGCTTCAATCGGTTCGGGAAAAACGCATTGCCATGGGGGAGATTCGGGCGGCGAAAAGCTTAAAAAATCTGTGAGTTTGCTTAAGAGATACGCTGTGAAAACTATTACATCAGCCTGAAAATGATTACGCTATTGACTTAATTAAATATGGGAGTATACTCTAGGTAAAGAAACATTTGAAATCATAATTTTTAGTGGGAACAAAACGAAGAGGGTAAAAGTTAAATAAATATTGGAGCAAAAAGATCATGAAATTATGTCATCTGCCATCCCTTGGTATGAGAAACATAAAAACGGTGCTGGCAGTATTCATCTGTGTGGTGGTATTTGCAATAATGGGACCGGAGTTTAATCCACTGTTTGCTGCAATTGCAGCGGTGCTTACCATGGGGCCGAGCATTGAAAATTCCATCGAAACGGGTTGGAATCGGATATTGGGAACCATCTTTGGTGGAGCAGCGGGACTGCTGGGCATTTTTGCCGCTAACTTAATTCCTTATGAATTTGCCTATGTGGCTATTATTCCGCTGGGTATTATGTTACTGATCTATCTATGTAATAATTTTCATAAAGCAGGTGCCATTGTTATTACCTGTGTGATGTTTCTCAGTGTCATGACCACCTATCCCCAGGACGCTGGCAGCTATATGCTGGCAATGTTAAGGCTGCTGGAAACAGCATTTGGGATCATTGTGGCGTTTTTAATCAATCGGTTTATCAAGGTTCCGGAATGCGACGAAAAGTCAGCTGATGAGGGATCAGAAACAGAAAAAGAGCTGGTCACCAAGGCAGAAAAACCGGGTAATGACCATCAGAAGTTTAAAGTATCAAGTTTTTTGTATATGCTATTCAAACCATAGGTTTTACGTTTATTCTGGATTTTTGTGACGTCTGGACAAACTAAAATATAATTACCCCTCCCCTTAAAAAAGAGACCACCCGAATACCAGGTGGTCTTTTTTTAGTAAAAAAAATTATTTAAGATGACCGATTACCGTCAGTTTTGCGTTGAAGACCGCCGCCAGTTCGGGTAAGGCAAAAGGTTTGATACTGGCAATTACGGTGGTGGCCGGACCGGCAGAATCCACTACATTCAGATTATTGGGCATCGCTTCAAATTGGCACTGATGAATGGTGGCTAGATTGGTGGCTTCGTATAAAATTCCCTTGGAGCCACAGGGTACAATCTCATTAACAGCGGGATTTTCGGTTAAGGTCTTAAGATCCTGATAATCGGCGATTTCCGGATCACCTTCGAGAACAAGAGCGGCCGCGAATTTGGGTTTGCCAATGCAGATCACTAAATCCCCGGGTGCAGAGGGGGTGATTCGTAATCGCTTGGCGATGCCCACAACAAAAATGCCAAAGCCGGTCATGCAGGTTTTGAAATTTTCTTCAGTTGAACCGTTAATGGGTAGTTCCCCGATGCCAGCCCGCGCCAGTTCTTCCTTAATTCCCTGGATCAGGGCAGCGCCAGTGGGCTCCATTTCACCGACGATGGTGTTGGAAAGACTGATAATCTCGGTGCCGCAGGATAGCAGCTCAAAAAGACAGACCCGGGCGGCAAAAATCGAAATATATTTTGTAGGAACACACAATTCGTCCCCGGGTTTCTCTCCGACACCACCGCTGCTGTCACAGGCCGTGATCAGGAGGGTATCGGGAAGCTCAATGACCGACAGGTCACGATATTGATAAGTTTTCATCAGATCCTCCTTTGGGGGATTGGTTTGCTAATAGTGAAAGTGTCCTGGGCTTGGTGAGTCATTTGGTAATAGCGGCAGTAGGGTAAACGCTAGCCGGTTAAACCTGGGTTGAGGTTACCGAAGCGACCTGATTTTTAACTGACAGTGGTAAGGCTTTAAAGATCAGAGCGGCAATCAGAGCGTTGATGCCGCCGACTAGCGCCAGAGGAAACATCATTGCGATGACTCCAGGCCAGGTTAACATTGGAATCAGCAGCGGCGAACACAGTAACAAAAGGATCGGGCCGTTACAGACGGCGGCAACGATAACGCTGACAATCAGAGCGACAATTTCGCTACTGGCCTTTTTAACAAAAACATAAGTATACCAGGTGGCTACCATGATTAACCCCATTCCCAGGCCAATGGCCAGGTGAACCGGTAGGGTCATCGGGAACCCCGAGGTAAGGGCGGTTAAAAGATGACCAATAATCGCAATAATTGCGCCCGCCACAGGGCCCATCAGCAGGGTGCCTAAAAAAGCCGGTAGTGAATCAAAGGCAATGGTGCCAAAAACTTTTAACTGGGCGCCTACAAAAGAAAGGGCAATTAAAAGTGCCATAAAAACTAATTGTCGGGTGTTGATTTTCATAACGAACTCCTTGATTTTTATTATAAAGCATTTGATGGCCAAAGAAAAGACGAACCGATTCCGGTGTCAAACAAAAAAGCCCACATCCAATACAGATGTGAACTTTACCGTCGTCCAAATGGAATCATTTCTGGCAGGTCTCCTGAGTCCGTTTCATTGCAGTATTGTCCCTTCCCGTGAGGTGGTGATGACAAGTGCTCAACGATACAGTGGTGGGTCCCTACAGGATTTTAACCTGTTTCCCTATTCTCCTTTTACAAGGCACCAAAAAAGCTTTATTTACTTGGAAGAATAATAGCACATCGGGAATCGCTTTGTCAAATTGAAATTGTCCGGGGCTAGTAATCATTGTAAGTAAAAAATGCAAAGCGGGAATGGAGAATCACGGGATTGGGGGTAAATTCTGGTGTAAATCAAACCCGAAAAAACCGGACCAACCGAAAATTATCGCCAAATATTCCAGCTATAATTCATTGTCTAAAACCCTTGGAGTATGATACAATACAGCTCAAAATGATTAATACTATGAGGTATAAAAATTGATTCTAATGATCGACAACTATGATTCTTTCACCTATAATTTAGTCCAGTATCTGGAGGGACTCAATGAAACGGTGATCGTAAAAAGAAATGATAAAATCACTCTCGACGAGATTGCTGCGATGGCACCGTCGATGATTGTTTTATCACCGGGGCCATGTACCCCCAACGAATCCGGCATCTGTCTGGATGTGGTTCACCGTTTTAAGGGACAAATCCCGATTCTGGGCATTTGTCTGGGACATCAGATCATTGGTCAGGCCTTTGGCTGTACGATTACCAAAGCGCTGGAGCCAGTGCATGGCAAGGTTCATGCCATTGCCCATGACAATGTCGGAGTCTTTGACGGTCTTAATAATCCCCTGAAGGTGACGCGCTACCATTCTCTGGTGGTGGAAAACCGGGATATTCCCGATTTTTTTGAGATTACCGCCAGAACCGATCAAAATGAGATTATGGGGATGCGCCATAAGGATTATCATATCGAAGGGGTGCAGTTTCATCCTGAAGCGATTCTCACCGAAATGGGCATGGAATTACTGGATAACTTTTTTCAAGCGACAAAAGAAAATGGTGTGCGATGCTAATACAAGAAATAAAAACCGACCTAACAAGTTTTGAAAGCTATCTTTTATTTAAGGATGAGCCCTACAGTTTCTTCCTCGACAGCGGGAGAGACCCGGACAGCTTGGGACGTTATTCATTTATCGGCGGGGATCCGCTGCTGGTCTTTACCAGCAAGGATAAAGACATCACCATTAAAACCAAGACGGAGACGAAAACGGTTACTGGCGATCCTTTTGATGAACTGCAAAAACTATTAAAACAGTATAAAATGGATTATTCATCGCCGTTTCCGTTTATTGGCGGGGCGGTCGGTTATTTTGGCTATGATCTTTGTCATCATCTGGAAGCCTTCCCCCGGACGGCAGTGGATGATGTTAATGTCCCGGATTGTTTTATGGGCTTTTACGATGGCATTGTGATTATCGATCATAAAGAAGAAAAAACCTATGCGGCGGCTCTGGGGATTGAAGAAAACGAAGCCGATATTGTCAGCCGCTTAGCCGCTCGATTTGCCGGTGATCCCAAGGTCGCCATTCGTTCGGACTTTAAAATCAATGAAAATCTGGAATTCCGGGGTAATTTTACCAAACCGGAATATCTAAAAGCCCTGGATGCGGTGCATGAATATATTTTAGCTGGAGATATTTACCAGACCAATCTGACTCAGCGCTTTAATGCTGATTTACAGTTAAGCCCATTGGAATTATACAGTGAACTTAGAAAAATCAACCCGGCTCCCTTTGCCAGCTATATTGATTTTGGGGTCGGTCAGATTGTCTCCAGTTCGCCGGAGCGTTTTATTCTGGTTCAGGGAAAAAACATTGAAACCCGGCCAATTAAAGGAACCATGCCCCGGGGCAAAACTCCGGCTGAAGATGCCGCTAATCGTGAGACTCTGATCAACAGCGAAAAGGATAAGGCCGAGCTATTGATGATTGTCGATCTGGAACGGAATGATCTCGGAAAAATCGCCAAAACCGGCACCGTCAAGGTTCCGGAATTGTTTAAACTGGAAGAATATCAGACCGTTTTTCACCTGGTCTCCACAGTGACGGCCGAGTTGAAGGACGAATTGGATGCCATTGACTGTGTTAAGGCGACCTTCCCTGGTGGTTCAATTACCGGGGCACCAAAGATTCGGGCGATGGAGATTATTGATGAACTGGAGCCGACCCAGCGAAACATTTATACCGGTTCGATTGGCTATATTGGTTTTAACGGTGATCTGGATCTGAATATTGTCATCCGGACGATTGTCTGCAAGGATGGCAAAGGCTATTTTCAGGTCGGCGGCGGAATCGTCTGGGATTCCGACAACGAGTCTGAGTATCAGGAAACCTTCGATAAGGGTCGCGCCCTGATGGATGCATTGAAACGGTATTAAATACAACTGTGTTACTTAAGTGCCGTGAGCTTTACGACCAGTTTCGCACGAAACAATTGTTACACTGTACGGCGGACAGTTCGCTGAACTGTTCGCCTACACGTTACACAATTGTTTGTGGAAACTGATCGTAAAGCAATAGTTGTTTGTAATTTAAAGCTATGCAGTTTCCGAATAGAGGGAGAAAAATGGACTACGTCAGTTATAACGGGGAAATTTCAAAAAAACCGCAGATCCCGCTGGATCAGGGCTTTCTTTATGGCTATGGGGTGTTTGAAACCATCAACGTGGCCCAGGGCAAGCTGGTTTTCTTTGAGGATCACATGGAACGGTTCAAACAGAGTGCCCTGGTGATGGGCCTGAAGTTGACCATTCATCCTGATCAGATCCGAAGCGAGTGTCAGCAGATTATTGACAAAAATGCGATGATTCGGGGTGGCCTAAGGGTTACCCTCAGTAAGGGACTAACCGCTGATAACCTGCTGATCACGGCCCGGGAAAACCATTATGACCGTCGGATGTTTGAGCAGGGTGTAAAAATTTGCACCGCTGATACCATCCGCAATGAAAAATCCCGGTTAGTGAGTATTAAGTCCAACAATTATCTGGAGAACCTGCTGATATTAAATGAAGCCAAAGCCCTAGGCTTTAGCGAAGCGGTTTTTTATAACACCCAGGGCCATCTGGCTGAGGGGTGTATGACCAATATCTTTTTAATCAAAAACGGCCAAGTCGGCACCCCGGCAAGGGATTGCGGGCTGCTGGCCGGGATTGTCCGCAACCGGGTAATTGACTTGCTAAAAACCAATCAGATCCCAATCGCAGAGGGGTACTACAGCAGTGATTGCTTGCTGGCAGCGGATGAAGTTTTTATCACCAATTCGCTGATGGAAATCATGCCGGTGAAGCAGCTCGATAAACGATGTTACGGGGTTGGCCCAGAAACCCTGACGGCCCGGATCGATGGGTTATTTCAACAAGCCTGGGGGCAGCGTTAAGAAGTTGTAGAGTTTGAATGATTAATTAACGAAATTAAGCACCAGCCTTGCCATGGAGAGAAAAATTCATGGCAGGGCTTTTTGTTGATGAAAAAAGCCTAATAATTTGTGCCAGCTTTTGTCGATTGGACGAAAACTGTGTTAAAATACCTTTAATAAGCGAAGTAAATAGCAAAACCAAGGCAATGGTTGTTTTGGCATTGGAAAATGGCAAGTTATCAATTAATTTTAAAAAGCATGAGGTGATAAAATGAGTACACAATTGGATCGTGAAAAAGCACTGGCATTATTAAAAGAATATAATGAAAGTGAATCTCTGGTTAATCATGGCCTGGCGGTTTCGGGGGTGATGGAACATTTTGCCCGACTGGAAGGGGAAGATCCGGAGTACTGGGGCATTGTCGGACTGCTGCATGATCTGGATTATGAAAAGTACCCCGATCAGCACTGTGTTAAAGTGGTCGAAATTCTGGAAGCGAACGATTACGAGCGCGCTTTTATCAATAGTGTGGTCAGCCATGGCTTTGGTCTTTGCGCTGACGTTGAGCCCACCCACCAGATGGAAAAAATTCTCTATGCCACCGATGAGCTGGCCGGACTGATTACTGCCTGTGCCTATATGCGGCCATCCAAAAGCGTTAATGATCTGGAACTGAAATCGGTGAAAAAGAAATTTAAAACTGCCAGTTTTGCCGCCGGGGTTAATCGGGAGGTGGTTACCAAAGGCGCCGAAATGGCCGGTTATTCGCTGGACGAGCTGATGCAGGAAACGATTCTGGGTATGCGGGCCGTGGCCGATGAGATCGGCCTGGGAAGTAATGAAGCTTAATCTCCCGGTTGCGGTAGAAAAGGCCTTTAAACAACTGGAAAGCTGTGGATTCTGTGGATATCTGGTGGGCGGCTGTGTCCGGGATTTTCTGCTGGGCACCCCGCCGACGGACTTTGATATGACCACCGACGCCACCCCAGATGAAATTATCGCCTGTTTTTCTGACCATCGGGTCGTTGAAACAGGCATCCGCCACGGTACCGTAACCGTCATGATTGAAGGAATGGCGATTGAAATAACCACCCATCGGATTGAAGGTGATTATTCGGACAATCGCCGTCCGGATACGGTAGCATTTACCCGAAATCTGGCCGATGACCTGGCCCGGCGGGATTTTACCATCAATGCGATGGCCTATCATCCTAAAAAAGGTCTAATTGATCTGTTTGCGGGCAGTCAGGATATTAAGAATAAAATGATCCGCTGTGTTGGCGATCCGCACCAGAGACTGGCCGAGGACGCCCTGCGGATTCTGCGGGGCCTGCGTTTTGCCGCAGTTCTGGGCTTTACCCTGGAAATGGAAACCGGCATGGCAATCCGGCAGAATTGTGGACAACTTTGTCATATTTCGGCCGAGCGGATTGCCGCTGAACTGGATAAACTGATCTGTGGAAAAAATGTCAAAGCAATCATCCTGGCAGAAACCGCCGTGCTGGGGGTGGTGATCCCGGAGCTGTTGCCAGCTAAAAACTTTGATCAGATGAATCCCCACCACTGCTATGATGTCCTGACCCATACGGCGGTGGCCATGGAAACCTTGGCGCCGGTGCCCCGGTTGCGCTGGGCGATGTTGTTTCACGATCTGGGAAAACCTGCAACCTTTACCCGGGATGAAGCTGGTGTTGGTCATTTTAAAGGTCATAGCAAGGTATCGGAAGCGATGGCCCGGGCGCGATTAACTGCTCTGCGGATCCGTAAAAGTATTATTGATTCGGTCTGTCTGCTGATAAAATACCACGATACCCTGATTGAGTCTGATAAAAAGAGTGTCAAGCGCTGGCTGAACCGTTTGTCGGAGCCCCTGTTTCGGGATCTGATTGCAATTAAGCGGGCTGATAACCTGGCCCAGGCGCCAGAGTATCGTGACCGGTTGGCATCGCTGCAAAGACTGGAAGTGCTGCTGGATCAGGTGATTGCCGAAGCGGCCTGCTTTTCACTAAAAGATCTGGCTGTCAACGGTCATGATCTGATTGACCTAGGGATCACCAACGGGGCCGAAATCGGTTGGATTCTTAATCAACTGCTGGCCGGTGTCATGGATGAAGTTTATCAAAATGAAAAAGAAGTTTTAATTGAAAAAGCAAAGGAGATACACAAATGCTAATTGACAGCCATGCCCATATTGACGATCAGAAATTTAACGAGGACCGGGAAGCGGTGCTGGAAAACGCCCGGGCTGCCGGAGTGGAGTTGATCATTAATCCCGGTGCGGATGAAGCCTCCAGCTTCCGGGCCGTGGCCATGAGTGAAAAATACCCGATGGTTTATGCCACTGTGGGGATTCATCCACATGATGCCAAGGATTACGACGCTCACAAACACGATGCTCTGTTAAGGGAATGGGCAAAAAAAGAAAAGGTGGTGGCGATTGGCGAAATTGGTCTGGACTACCACTATGACTATTCCCCCCGGGATGTCCAGCAGGAGGTCTTTATCCGCCAGCTGATCATCGCCAAAGCGGTGGCGCTGCCGATTGTGATTCATAACCGGGAATCGATGGAGGATATGATTAGGATCTTAAAGGAATATTTTGCGCCGGAGTACGGTGGCATCATGCACAGCTACAGTGGCTCGGTGGAAATGGCCAAGGTCTTTCTGGAGATGGGCTTTCATCTATCGATTTCCGGGCCACTGACCTTCAGCAACGCCCGGAAACTGCCGGAAGTCGTCGCCATGATGCCCTTGGAGCGGTTACTGATCGAAACCGACAGTCCCTATCTGACACCCACCCCCCATCGCGGCAAACGGAATGAGCCAGCCTATGTGGGTTTGGTGGCGGCCGAAATTGCCCGGATCCGGGGGATGGCGGTGGAAGAGGTGGCCGAAATTACCACCTGTAATGCCAAAAGAGTGTTTGGTATCAGCGAAAAGACGAAATAAATAAAAAAAGCAAATCAATTATTCATTTTCCTTGACAATCAATGTAAATTCAGATAAAATGTTTAGCGTACCTTCGGGACAGAAAATGAATAAAGGGGTATCGCCAAGCGGTAAGGCAATGGACTCTGACTCCATCACTCGCAGGTTCGAATCCTGCTACCTCTGCCAAATGAAAGCTAACCTGCTTTTTAAGATACCTTAAAAAGCAGGTTTTGTTATATCTGTGCAGCTGGAAAGACCCGTTGCACAAAGTAATAATCAGGAGAACAAGATGACGGATCAGAAAATCAGCGCTTTTGATATTTATGAGTATTTGCCGCATACCAACTGTAAAAATTGTGGTGAAAATAACTGTATGGCTTTTGCTGAAAAACTGCTGCAGGGTAAAAAGAACATTGGCGGCTGTTCAGCCCTTAGAGGTGACCAGTATGAAAAAAAACGCCAGGAAATTCAAACACTCATCGATGTAACCAGAGACTAAAGAGCGGGCAAACAATCAGCATTGTTTGCCCGCTCTTATCTTTTTTAGTATAATCTAAATATCGATACATAGAAATGATCCCGACTCGTCTGATGAAGATTGACCTGTGGTAAGCGGGATTGCCCAACGAAAGAATCAGGTCAGCAAGGGAGAAGAAATGGAAAACCAAAAAAACCGGATTTTTATCGCCGATGTCCGCAGCTTATCTAAACCCCACCGTTTAGCAGCAGCCCTGAGGGCGGTATCAACAGAACGGCAGAAAAAAGCCCGGCGGTTAAAAACCCCGGCAGCCAAGGCGCTATCGGTGGGTGCTGAAATATTATTGCAAAAGGCGGTAGCCCAGAGTTATGGTATCGATGGCCCACTGGTGCTCGAGGCCGGAGCATCTGGTAAACCGTGGCTGGTTGATTATCCACAGATCTGCTTTAACCTCTCCCATTCCGGCGATTATGTGGTCTGCGGTCTGGGTTCCCGACCAGTCGGGGTGGACATTCAAAAAATGGCTCAACCGAAACTAAGGCTGGCTAAACGTTTTTTTGCCCCGAGTGAGGTAGACTGGCTCCTGACCTTGCCGCAGGAAGAACAGCAGCAGGGTTTTTATGATCTCTGGGCGCTAAAAGAAGCGTATATGAAATACACTGGCAAGGGCTTCAATTTACCGCTGCATACTTTTGCGATCGATTGTCACCGGGAAGCGGCAATAACCGCCGCAACGGCTAGCATCTCTGAAGGGGATAGAATATCCGTGGTGATTAAAAATTATCCGGAGCTGGAAGGTTATGTTATCTGGGCTGTCACGGATACAGGTGCTTTTCAGGAGTGTCTGGAATGGATCACATTATAGGAGCGAATTAATGGGAATATCAACAAATCAAAAGGAAAAACTGCAAACCCTGTTCATTACCTTTTTTAAAATCGGTCTGTTCACCTTTGGTGGCGGTTATGCGATGATCCCACTGATCGAATACGAAACAGTCGAACGGCATCGGTGGATAAAAAGCGAGGATATTCTGGATATTTTTGCCATCGCCGAAGCCACCCCCGGAGTCATTGCCATCAATACGGCAACCTTTGTTGGTTACAAAGTGGCTGGTTTTTGGGGTTCTTTGTTGGCAACCCTGGGGGTGGTGATTCCGTCCTTTACAATTATCAGTGTAATTGCTCTGTTCTTCCAGGCGTTTCAAAGCCTGGAATGGGTAGGGTATGCCTTTAAAGGGATTCGGGCCGGGGTTATTGTGTTAATCCTGGGGGCGGTGGTTAAAATGGGCAAAAAGGGGGAGTACACACCCCTGACGGTGTTGATCTTGATGCTGGCCTTTTGTCTAGCTTCCTTTACTGACATCAATGTCATTTACCTGTTACTGGGTGGTGCTGTATCGGGCCTTTTATATCAGGTCTGGTTAAACCGAAAACAAGCGGATGATAAACGTGACGAGGTGAAAAAATGATGTATCTCGATTTATTTATCACCTTTTTCAAAATCGGCTTGTTTACCATCGGCGGCGGATATGCGATGATTCCGCTGATTCAGCAGGAAGTGGTGGCTCACGGATGGCTGACGCTATTGGAGCTGACTGATTTTATTGCCGTGGCGGAATCGACCCCGGGGCCCTTTGCGGTAAATATTGCCACCTTTGTGGGCATGGAGATGGGGGGGCTTCCGGGAGCACTGACCACCACCACAGCGGTGGTGTTGCCTTCATTTATCATTATTTTGCTTATTGCCAAAGCGTTTACCAACTTTCAGCAGAACAAATGGGTGCAGGGCGCTCTTTATGGAATGCGACCGGTGGTAATCGGGTTGATTGCCTCGGCAGTATTGCTGTTGATGTCCAGTGGGTTTATTGGTCATGAGGCCAAAATTCACTCGGTCAGCGATTTCTTTGCCAGTCTCCAATATCTGGAAATTATTATTTTTAGTATTGGTGTCTTTGTCTATTTCCGCTACAAACTCCATCCGATCAAACTGATTCTGATCTCTGCGGCCTTGGGGATGTTGTTTTTTGGGGTAGTGCCGATGTTTTATTAGGTACCGAGATCTACTGCTATGCAGTAGATCTTATTTTTTTGTCAAAAACGCCGATGCGATTTTGGCAGAAATGACTTAAGGAATAATTAAAAGGGTGTGATGATCACAGAAACATCACAAAAGCATGATATATTAATGAAATTGACACAAAGATGTCATAATCGCCTGCTATGATAAATAAAAAAGGAGGAATTGAGATGACTGTTATCATTAATGTATTAACGGCCTGGCTAAGCGTCATTTTTGCCGCTTTGTTGGCCATCATCTACTTATTGCGAATTGTCAATAAGGGCACCAGAAAAAATGAATTCATCGCAAAAATCAATCGAAATCTGAGAAATTCACATAAAACCATGGGAATCGCTTTTGTGATCACCGCCTGTGTTCATGGGTTCTTTTCCTCGGGAGCAATTCTGTCATTTAACTTTGGAACCCTCTGTATGGTCATGGGAGTTCTGTTGGGACTAACCTATTTTCTCAGAAAAATGCTGCGGGGTAAGTGTGCCTGGATTAAACCACACCGCTGGTTAACTGTGGTACTGATTGTTTTTCTGGGGGTTCATCTTTGGGAGGTTGGCGGAATCATGGGCCCAGAAGCTTTTTTTAACAGTTCGTTAAAGGAAGTGGAGGCTTCGGTGGAAAAATTATATGGCACAAAAACGGTTTCGGCGACAGCCGCTGATCAGAGCAATTCCGTAACAGCAGAAAATTCCAGTGCATCGACAACGGAAAGCACCCCGGTAACGACACCGGATGCCTCGGTGACCGATACGGTGGTGACCAAAGCCAATCTATTTTTGGGTAGCGTCGATTTGCAGGATGGCACCTATACCGGGGTGGCCGAAGGTTACGGACCGGAGCTGACCGTTAGTGTGACGGTGGCTGAAAATGTGATTACTGATGTGTCGGTGGTTTCTCATAATGAAAACAATGTCAAATATTATGGCAAGGCCATTGATGCGGTACCGGCCGCCATCATTGCCGCCCAGACTCCGCTGGTTGATACCGTTTCCGGGGCAACTTATACTTCAACGGGAATTATGCAGGCCGTTATCAATGCACTGGAGCCAGCCGTGATTTCGGGAACCTTGCCCAGCCTGTAAGACAGTTAAGTTGATTTTAGTTACCACGAAAAAAATGGTCATAAGCGATAAAACACCTCTGCTCTTTAAGTTTCTTAACGAAAGAAATTTAAAGCGTAGGGGTCTTTTTTTAAATAAAAATTATTTCAATATTTAGGAAAAAAGAGGGTAGAAATATTTAAAAAGCGCAATTTAAGTAGGCAAAAAAATTTTAAGGAGGGTCAGACATGCCGAAAATGTCAAATATTGAAACGATCAAACAGAGGGAACAGCCCACTCTGGTTATTCGAACGATTACCAGGGTCGAAGAATTGCCGCAGTTAATCGGTGAGAGCTACGGAAAGATTGTTGCCTATCTCAACGAGATCGGGGAATTGATGACTGATGTACCATTTGTTGCTTATCATAACATGGATATGCAGCAACTTGATGTAGAAATCGGATTTCCGGTCGCCAAACCATTTCCCGGACAGGGCGATGTCAAACCGGGCCTGATTCCGGAAGGAAAAACCATCTTTTGTATGTATCGGGGGCCTTACGCCGAAATGGAACCGGTTTATGGGGAGATGGCACAATGGTTTGAGACCAATCACTGTCAACCGGAAGGAATTGCCTACGAATATTATTATAATGATCCGGCGTTTCCGGAAAGCGAATGGCTCACTAAAATTGTAATGCCGATTAAGAATGAATAATCAGCTTTACAAAGAGGTAACTTCTCTGTCAAAAAATGTCAACTCGCATGTTTTTGCCAGACAAAAGCTCTTTTTTTTACCAGGGCATTGGTTTGACATAGCATGACTAATTCTATACAGGAGGAAGAAAGATGAAATTTGAATTAAGAGATTGGAAACTGGATGATGCGGAAAATTTGGTTCGCTATGCCAATAACCCCAAGGTTGCCTGCTTCTTGCGAAACTCGTTTCCATCACCCTACACGTTGGATGATGCCCATATGTTTATTGACCAGTGTATGCACCGTGACCAGACCAAACAGTCAATTAAAGCCATCGTCATTGACAATGAACCGATTGGTTCGGTAGGATTGCTGCTGCAGGATGATGTCAGCTGCAAGACGGCCGAATTGGGGTATTGGTTGGGCGAACCTTTCTGGGGAAAAGGGATTATGACCAAAGCGATTATGCAAACCTGTGAAAATGGTTTTGCCAATTTTGATATTTTTAGAATCTATAGTCGTCCTTTCGTTGATAATATCGGTTCCCGAAGAGCGCTGGAAAAGGCAGGCTTCCAGCTGGAAGGAATCTGTAAGAAAGCGATATTCAAAAACGGTAAGATCACTGACTATTGCATGTATGCCCTGATTAAATAAATAGAATAATAAAATGGCAAAAAGATGCTGGATGAGGTAAAAATCATTCAGCATCTTTTTGATTATTCCTAAGCTGAACAATTGCTTAAAAAATGTTGGGGAAACTTACACAAACTGAGGTGTTGTTAAGGTAAAACAGCCTATGTTATGGTTCGACATGAAGTTGTCACTCCCAATTTACGACTTCAACCAATTTAAAAACATCCTATGTTATGGTTCAGCCACAACGGCAGATTGCCCTATTTAAAAGCCATCGCTCTAAGCTTTTTTCTTCCCAAAATCCCGATAGTCGTGTCAGTCCAGTCAGCAACCATTCAAAAACTGTCGGCACTGCCGGGACTGACGGCAAATACGGGAGAAATTTTTTGGAGATCAAGCATTTGTTCAGTGATTGGTGGCACTCCATCTGCCCACTGATTCCGTCATCATACATTAAATCAGATACCTAAGAACTTCCTGACATCTTCGATCGAGTGTAAATCATCGATTTCGTAATTCAACATTTCCAGAGAATTCAGATCAAGGGTATTGATTTTTTCCCGATACTCTGAAGGCATTATTCCAAATCTCTTGGTTAATCGATTAATTGCAAGACCAATCGCCAGTTCTTTTTTTCCTTCTTCAATTCCTTCTTTTTTTCCTTTTTCAATACCTTCTTCAAAACCTTCTTCTCTTAAAACTTCAGCTAATGTCATGGTTACTTCACTCCCTTTCTTGTAGGTTACGGCTAATTGCTTAATAACGGTATTCAATTGATCCTTTGACAGCGGTAGACCGGATGTTAGAATATAACGCATGCAGGTTTCAAAATACTGAAGTCCAGTTTCCATTTCCTCCAACTCATCCAGGGCTCTGGCTGCCTTAAAAATCGTTTCCAGAAATTCCTGACTAGTTTTCTTGAAAACATCTCTGAAAATGGACAATGCAATCATCAATTCTGCATTTCCTTTAATTTCTTCATCTGAAAACTGTGATAAGTCATAGAGCTGGTAGCGATAATTCGGTGTCATTTGTTTGACTTCTTCCGGTAACATTTCAAAATCCATAATCAGATCACTAAGCATCGGTCCAATCTTCCATTGCGTTTTTCCATGGTAAATCACCAGCGGGATGATCACTGGGATATGGGTGTCATTTTCTCTGTTGACTTTCTGGTTCCAGATTCGAACCATGTACGTCAGTAACTGCAGTGCAACCATTCTGTCAGGATAGCTCTTGTGTTCAAACAGAAAATAAAGATAACCGTCCCGCTGATTGATTTTTGTCCTGAATAACATGTCTGAGAATAACTCACTGAGTTCTGCATCAACGTGGCTACCATTCTGAATTTCCAGTTCATTTAGATCAACTATTTTTAAAATCGGTTCAGGTAGGTAGTTCTCGATGAAATCTCTGGCCACTAACGGATTGGAGAATATTTCCTTGAAAAACTTGTCATGGGGATTCTGTATTTTTGTCTCACTATTTTTCATTCGTTCACCTTCTTCAATGTTGATATCATTATAATTGATTTCCCTTTAAAATGCTATTAAAACTGCTGGCATCTTCTTTGCTGATGAATTGATCATGTCAATCCTTTGATTATCTCACTCCCATCTTTTTTCCTCCGTAATTGCCGTCAGTCCCGTCCATCCCATCAGAAAATTGTCACGACTGACGGCACTGACGGGAAATATGGAACAACTTTTTGGGGGAATTCGGAGTTTGAAATCGTTAGATCAACGTTTCTGTAGCAGTTTGTCCACTTCCCGCTGATAGCCATAGCGTTTAAAATATTCAATTAGAGCAGCATCCACGACATCCCGCTGTTTGAGATTCCGGCTGTCACAGAATTCCTTCATCAGTCGCACCAGCAGTTCGGACATGTAGAGGATTTGGGTCTTGGTTGTTCTGGGAACAGCATACTTGGGAACCGTCCCATCAGATTGGGGCATGAGCAGGGTGATTAAGCGCTCTTTGTTTTGAAGCAACATGTCTAAGATCAGGAGATAGATTGTTAATTAGCAAATTATAAGTGTCAAAACAGTCTTGATTTAATCAAACTATTCCGGCTAAACCCGGCTTTTCAACTATGGTATAATGATTAATCATTAAGCACTTTAAGGAAGCATCAACCATGGTTCACCTGGAACACTTTTCTGACCACCCGCTGGATTACATCACTGAATTCTACATCGCCGAAAAAGTTCGCATCGACAGCTGTTCTCATCTTATGTTATGGTTCAGCTTCCTGATCCGGTGTTATTCAGCAAATTATTCG
>NZ_DJGY01000002.1:0-8230 GCF_002435675.1 Acetobacterium sp. UBA5834
TTCATTTCGCAATTACCTATTATTTTATAGAACAACTTCTTTCAGTTCTTCTATACGATCAATAACATAGGTTGGATTTAATGATCTGACGACCTCCGGGGCACCATATCCGAACGTGACCCCACAAACGTCAATACCTGCATTTGTACCAGTGAGATAGTCAGTTTTTGTATCGCCGATCAGAATCGCCTCATTTTTCCGGCAACGATAATAATCGAGAATTGAATGAATACAATCCGGATGCGGCTTTGGATTTTTTACATCATCTGCTGTCACCAGAATATCAAAATAATCATATAATTTTAGCGTTTTTAAAATCTTTTCGGTGGCACTTCTTATCTTAAACGTAGCCACAGATAATGCTTTCCCCTGACTTTTATAGTATGCCAGCACCTCTTCCACACCACTGTAAGCAACGGTTTTTTTATCACAGTTCTCGGTGTAATACTCTACAAATAAGGGTAGTATTTCCTGATCGATCAGATCTTCTTTATCCTCTCCCAGGGATTTAATGAGCACATTTCTTGCTCCCCCACCAATACAGCTCCGAATAAACGCATCTTCTTTTTGTTCAAACTGATAACGATCAATAATGTATTTTATCGTTTCGATGATATCTGGACACGTATCTACCAAGGTTCCATCCAAATCAAAAATAACATACTGATACGCACGCGGTTCCTTGTTTTTAATTATCATGACCAGCCTCCATTTAAGTTTTAACTTCAAAAACCAATCACAGATTTCTTAAATAGTCATTGCTGTTAAAATATTCCAGAGTAACGCCGCACTCACCGATAGTTCTGACATTTTTATCAGTCTTTTTATAGTCAGCATGATAATCTGAACCTCCAGAAATAATCTTGACCCGGTCTGTGTATGCGGCCCGTACCCTGGCGATGATCTCTTCCTTGGTGAACGGTCCATTATAAGTCGTCTTATCATATGTATAACACGCTTCAATGCCATCCAATCCGGCATCAATTAATTTGTCTATGTATTCCTCCCGGGTCATGCTACCATCACGGGTCATTACGGTTTCGTCAATCAGGTATGGGTGCGCCAGAATCGCAATACCGCCACTTTCATGGGCGATTTGAATAATTTCAACCGGGTCTGGTTTTTCGCGTTTCACACTGAATACCGGATTATTTCGGATTAATAATTTCGCTTCGCTCCAGGTTTTGGTGTATCCCTTCTCAGCCATCAGATTAAAAATGACTTTTTTCTGAACATCTTCAGGGTTTCGGGGAATGTCGTTATAATTTAAAACCTCCTCCCAACTGATGTCAATGCCATTATCCGCCAGCACATCCAAAAGCTTTTGGTAGGAGTAGATTTTGCTTTTGACAATCTGCTCATTGATTTCCAGTATTTTCGGATTGGTATAATCACAACCCAGTACCACAATGTGCACATCCTCAACCAGGGTCTCGCAAGAGAATTCAATTCCTGGCAACAGTTTCATCCCTTTTTTCTTTGCATAAAGAACTGGATCAACCATTACACCATTGACCTCGATACGATCTGGGGGAAGAATATCATGATCGGTGATCACAATCACCTTCATTCCCAAAGCTGCTGCATTGCATATAAATTCCTGGGGGGTATCAGCCCCATCAGATCGTGTGGTATGACTGTGTAGGTCTACAATATAGTTGGGTTTTGTCGTCATCATCTTACCTCCTAATATTTCTATGAAAATCAGGTGCGTTTTGTTACATTCCTTTTTCAATTTTTGATAAACTAGCCTAATTAACGTATCTTTCTACTGTCTCAACCGTTATAATTCTTGACGTTTGGTTACCCGGTATGGCAATCACCCCACAAGTCCAATTCCTACAACTCATCTTCACGATTGACAGCAATGGTTTATCACCAAGAATACCTTCACCTTGGTACTTTTTCACAAATCAGAATTCATTTGATACCATTCCTTCTGGCTTTATATGTAGCCGCAGACAAGCCAAACCGTCATTGCACCATTAATCCCAGTAGCATCGAGCATCCCAATACTTATTTCACTGATATACATCGAACCAGTCTAGCTGATATTCTAACCTTCCTATTTTTAAATAGCACAACCATCATTTTATTGATGTCGTTACTTATAACAACCAGATGGTCATGACCACAAAATGGCGAATCGACTTTTTGGAATTTTATTTGACTTTCTTGAAACCCGCGCTTCTTTAATCCAGCAAGGCAAAGAAACGGATATGCTCTGTGACAACTTTTTTCACCTGCTCTTTGGTGAAGGCGTCCAGTTTCAGCGGGTCATTCTGATCCGGATAGTTCCTGGTATAATCAACCATACCCTGACAATAAGCAATTTTTATAGCTGTTGAGATATTGACCTTTGAGGCACCTAAAGCAATCAGTCGATGGAACATCTCATCGGTTAACCCGGTTCCCCCATGAAGTACCAGCGGACATGGTGAAAACTGATTGATTGTTTCAAAAAGATTGTAGTCGATATTGATTGCCCCTTTATATACCCCGTGAGCTGTGCCGACTGCTGGAGCAAAGGCATCAATCCCGGTTTCCTTCAGATAAAGGTGACAATCCTCCGGATTGGCGTGAGCGTGGTTTCCCTCCAGCACAACAATATCATCTTCGACTCCGACAATCGCCCCCAGTTCACCTTCAACGGTCACATTTCTGGCTTGGGCGTATGCCACAATTTCACTGGTATTTTTGATGTTCTCCATGAGGGATAACTGTGATCCATCATACATGACTGACGACCAACCGCCATCAATGCAAGCTTTGGTAAAATCAACATCAGTGGAGTGATCAAGATGGATAGCCACATTAACCCTGGCATTTTCAGCAATGGGTTTTAAATAGTTCATCATCTCGCTAATGCCAAACGCTTTGACCGTTTTTACAGAAGTTTGCAAAATAATTGGCTGTTCCAACTCTTCCGCCGCTTCAACTGCAGCTTTTGCTGTCAGATAGTTAACAATATTGAATGCGCCAACCGCATAACGATTCTTTCTAGCATCTTCAAGTATTGTTTTCATGTTAACATAACTCATGATCATCATCTCTTTTCTTTAAAATTTCACGACATCATACATAAATATGATAGGTTATGACCACCTAGAACCAGTATATCACAACTCGATAAAAAAATAAATGATCTCTTAAATCTTTTCTTATTTTTGTCCGTTAGCTGCATTCATAAAGCGGCGTTGATATGACACGACTTGGTTACAGGACGTAAATCGTGCCAAATACTTCGGTTCAGCCGTAACAACCACCCGGTGAACCAGATCTTCAAATTCTTGTTCTACCAGCAGTTTATCAATATCCGGATAATTGAGCTCACCTTCCATACTGCAGATAATCAATCTCGTATCATCAAGATTAGTATTTTTGAATAGTCTTAAGTTATGACGTACACTGTCCAGTCCATCGGAACCTTCGACATCATTAAAATGACGATATTTAAGCATCGCTTCGGCAATATTTTTTACTGAAAGCAAATCCATATCGGCCTGATCCATGGCAAGATAGTCCTTTTCCAAAAACATGTTGCGAATCGCCTCAATACACTTAACATTCCCAGTGGCATTAAATTGTTTTAAATTCTGATCCATCAATTCCGACTGCATCAGACGATGTCGAACAAAACTATTGACAAAATATGGTTTTGCCTGTAATGCCAGGGCGGTCTGGTAAGGCTCAAACATGAGCGTAAAGTTCACTCTAAAGCCATGCTCTTTTAGCATCAATGCCAGATTGTGTCCCCGGAAGGCACTTTCAGTGGTAACATCAGTACACGAACGGCTCAATTTTTTATCCCCTGAAAGTAATTCTGAAACGTTTTCTTTTGTGACTGGACCAGTATGTGGCACTTTAATGACAACCCGATAATCTGTCAGCATTTCCCTGAATTTTTCTGCTTCTTCCAGTAATTCAGAATCCGATTTGCCAAAAGGATCATTAAGCTCCACACTGATGTCTGATCCTGGTCCAAGAATCAGTCCTATTTCTCCCATTACTTCATCCCGGGTGTTAAAATGATTACCAACATTGGCTTGGGGATTATTGATAAACAAATCATAGATGATGCCAGGGTTACAAGTCAGGTTTGCAATCATTTTACTGATCGGGGCAACTTCGTATGGGTTAGCTGAATCAGCGGAAAAAAGCACATTGGTTGGCCGTTTTTTACCATTTTTATCATACGAAATATCCCGGATTAAATCTGCCCGAAGAATCCCGTTGGCTTCCAGGCGACATGCTATCCGAAAGCCCTCAGGCGTCTCGTTGTCAGGCGTATTAAAGGTTTTAATAACCTTTTCAAATGCAGCGGTTACACCAATTTTTTTTACATGTTTCTTGAGAAACGCATAGTCTTCCAAAGGTAAATCGAAATCCAGAACCCGGGCCACATCTTTCTTTTGATTCTCAATCACCGATACGTCATCATTTAATAAAGTATTTAATGTACAACTGACCGTTTTCATTTCTATCCCTCCATCTATATCTTAATTCTTTACCACATATAAGATTCGATCAACAATTTTTTCCCAGGTAAGGCCGTAGGCTTCCAGTAATTCCCGATAGGGGCCGGTATTAATGGAGCCATCGGCGATACCTACAATATGAATCGGAGCTTTACCCTTAATTGTCGCCAGAGATTCAACGACTGCACTGCCAAAGCCACCAATTACCGAATGTTCTTCCAAGGTGAACAGATACTTGGCATTCTGATAGGCCTCGTTAAGAATCCCCGTGTCAAGAGGCTTTACAGTTGTAAAGTTAATCACTTTTACTCCAAACCCCATTTCATCCAGAATTTTTGCCGCCATCAGACCATCTATTGTTAATGTACCGGTCACTGCAATGACAATATCATCGCCGGTGTTCATCAGGTATTCGCCCTTGCCAATTTCAAGGTTGCGTTTAGCGGCTTCAACCGGTTCAGCCATTTCATGACGTGGCATTCTGATGTAGACTGGACCTTGATGTGCAACTGCCTCACGCAGGCACATTTCCACTTCATAAACGTCGCCCGGATTCAAAACAACCATATTGGGAATCGCCCGCATTAATGTCAAGTCTTCGATGGCCTGGTGGGTTGAACCCAACGCCGAATGGGATAAGCCACTGCTTGAACCAATTACTTTAACATTCATATTGGCATAACCCAGATCATTTCGAACCTGTTCAAACGCACGCATGGAAATGAAGGGCGCAATTGCAGAGACAACCGGAATAAATCCGCCTTCTGCCAATCCGGCACTAACACCGATGGCATTCTGTTCACTGATGCCGACTTCCAAATACTGCTGGGGTAATTCCTTTTTAAACGGATTCATACCCGATCCTGCCCCGGAATCACAAGACACTGCCATAACACCGGGATTTTCTCTACCTAATTCTAATAATGTTTCACCAAATACATCCCGTGGATTTCGTTTTTTAACTGTCATATTGCCCATCCTTTTTCTTTTGCGTAATGCTCCAATGCTTCTTGTGCCTCTTTTGATTCACAGGAATCTTTGCCGGGATTCCAGTGATGATATTTAACATTTCCTTCAGCAAAAGGCATCCCTTTGCTTTTGATGGTATTGGTGATGACCATGCTGGGTTTTCCTTTTTGAAACGGTATTGATTGAAACGTATTCAAAAGCTCTTCGATATTATGTCCATCCACCACTTTTACAGACCATCCAAAAGCCGCATACTTTTCTCGCAAATCACGGGTATCCAAAACCTCCCGGGTACTGCCATTGATTTGAAGTCCATTTCTATCAATGATGCCAACCAGATTGTCTAAACAGTGATGACTTGCAAACATGGCTGCTTCCCAATTTGATCCTTCACCCTGTTCGCCATCCCCCATGAGCACAAAAATCCGTTGCTTTTCACCTTTAAGTTTTGCACTCAATGCCATCCCGGAACCGATCGGTAAACCGTGACCTAATGCTCCTGAACTAAAATCGACTCCGCCAAATTTCTTCATATCAGGATGGCCTGGCACCTTTGAACCCAGCTTATTGTAGGTATCCATGACATCTGTCACTTCAAATCCCATTTCAATAAGGGTTCCATATAGAGCCAGACATTTGTGCCCGGCACTGAGAACAAAGCGATCGCGGTTGGGACATTTTGGTTCATCAACCTTAATATCCATGATTCCAAAATATAAGGTAGCCAAAATATCGGTACACGATAACGATGGACCAGCATGGCCGTCACCATTATTAATTACCGTCTGGACAATGTGTTTGCGAATATTAAATGCTTTTTTTTCGATGGATTCTACTTGCATTGAAGCTCTCCTTAAAATATTTTCTTCGATACTAAATTTTTAATGGCCATGCACAACGTTTACAAGACGATTCAATAAAATAGCGAAGTTGATTGTGCAAAATTGCTGGCACTAGCAAAACCTATGTTTCCCCTTACAACTCAATTAATAAAAAACATTACGTCTTAAATCTAATCTCACTTATGACAGATCATAGGTGGTCATGACCAGTTCTTATATGTAGTATAGCACGAATTGTTTTTTTGTCAATTTATTTTTAAATAATTATGTAAAGTATTGCCAAATCGCGATATAATGACTATAGCAACTTTCAGCATACAAGGAGGGTAAAAGTATGGGCTTACGCTATTCAAGTAAAGTAATCGACGGAAAACTTAATATTAGAAATGATTATATTCAAACCGAGGGCGGTGATTTCCAGAAGTTGACAAAAAACTGGATTATTAAAGCATATGAAAAAGCCAAAGAATTAAATGATACCGAATCCATGGAAAAACTGGAAAATCTGAAAATTGACATTTGGGTTTCAGGCGAAAACAATGAGTTAGGTAAAAATATGACCTGGTGTTTAAAAGACGAATTATAATAAGCTGCGGCGTAACCGCCGCTTATTTTTTGAGGAATCGTTTATTGTTGTATAAATTGGGTATTTAGTCAAAGTATAAATACTTTAAGGAGGATTTTTTTATGAGACAAATTATGGGGATTCAGGTTGGCAACCGCGAAAGCGAAGCATTGAAGGTTCAGGAATTGTTAACTAAAAATGGTTGTATTATTAAGACACGCCTAGGTTTACATGAGTCTTCTGAAGAAATGTGCAGCATCACCGGTTTGATAATTTTAGAGTTTTTACCCAACAAAGAAGCAGATATCGCCGAACTGGAAAAAGAATTAGCCACGCTTGATACAATTGTGGTCCAAAAAATGGTTTTCTAAAATTCAAAATAAAGAGAGTTACTCAATCAGTCTGGCACTATTGAGTAACTCTCTTTTTCCAAGGAGTAAAAAATGATCGACTTTAAAGATTCCCGATTTATTATTACGGATAAAAAAAATACATCCAAGGTTCATAAGAGTATTCAGGGTATGTTGAATGATGAGGAACGGGTCGTTGAATTTTATGTGGCTGATCGCTTTCCTGTTCCATCCGATATACTATTCACCTCAAAACGGATTATTATTTGTACCTATGAAGAGCCTGAATTTCCAATCTTTACTTTCTTACCCTATTCAAAGTTTATTGCTTTCTCAGTAAAGAATTCAAATGACTCCAGTCTTGAAAATGAATTAGAATTGTACAATTATTATGTCAATAAAATTGCCTTTGAGTTCCCCGGAAAATTTGATTTAAGCCTGGTCATTAAATTAATTGGCGGCGCCGTTAACTAGGCACATAGTTATTTCGCCAAAAACAGGTGACAAATCAGTTTTCTGACTATCCGAAACGTATAGTGTAAATCGAAAGGAGCCGACAATGCAAACCGAATTAACAATCACGATCATAAAAAACGACGATCATCTTGAAATCCTTCAAGATGGCTTGATGGTGGCAAAAAGAGAAGCCATTCAAAACATTCTAATTAATGGTGAAGTTGAAGATTTCTATGACAATTGGGTATACCCCCAGGATCCAGGCGCTCCGGAAAAAATCGGGAAAATTATTCTTGGTTTAATGAATGGTGATTTTGGCAAGGTTGAATAGAACACCACCAATTTTTTCGCTTCTTAATACATAGAATCCGCCAGCCACATACGTGATCGGCGGATTTCTAGTAGTAATTTAAAGATTCTGACAAACAGTCTCTGGTCTAAAAATTTTTGTTTGTCTGGTTAATAAATGATTACTGTGTAGTCGTAAAGGGTGTCACATTCACCAGGACATACAAGTGGCTTATTCTGGATGATGTCTGTAATTATTTAACTCAACTTTCCCAGCTCTAA
>NZ_DJGY01000009.1:0-53707 GCF_002435675.1 Acetobacterium sp. UBA5834
GAAGATGTTTTCTCAATCACTGGTCGAGGAACTGTTGCAACCGGACGTATCGAACGTGGGGTTGTTAAAGTTGGTGAAGAAGTCGAAATCGTTGGTATCCACGACAGCCGAAAAACCGTTGTAACCGGAATCGAAATGTTCCGTAAATTACTGGACGAAGGTCGTTCTGGCGACAACGTTGGTGCATTACTGCGTGGTGTTGACCGTACTCAGATCGAACGTGGTCAGGTACTGGCTAAACCAGGCTCCATCAAACCACATACCCACTACATGTCAGAAGTCTATGTCTTAACCAAAGAAGAAGGTGGACGTCATACCCCATTCTTCGATGGCTACCGTCCACAGTTCTACTTCAGAACAACTGACGTAACTGGTGTCATCAAATTACCAGAAGGCGTTGAAATGGTAATGCCTGGTGATAACGTACAAATGGAAATCACCCTGATCACCCCAATCGCAATCGAAGAAGGTTTACGTTTTGCGATTCGTGAAGGTGGCCGTACTGTTGGTTCTGGTGTTGTTGCCAAAATGCTGGAAGACTAATAACAGAGCAAATACAGACTAAATAAATGTCTTATGGATATTTAAATTAGCAACCCACATAAAAATCAACCGTCCTTTTTGGGGCGGTTTTTTTATTTGGATATTGTTAAAATTATAAGTTAGTGATAAAATGATTGCTTAGAGAAAATGATAAATTGATATCAATAAGCAGTATGGATAAGTTGAAAATTGCTGGCTGCAATTGGAAAGAAGTGAAAAATGATTAGACTCTTAGTAGACAGTATGTGTGATCTGCCAAAAGATTATGTAAATCATCCCAACCTGGATATGGTTTCATTAAATGTGATTATTGAAGGGGTGGCTTATCGGGATAAACGGGAAATTGATTTGGACGGCATGAATAAATTCATGGCCCGGGGAATCGTGCCAACCACATCCCAGGTGAATCCGGGGGACTTTCTGGAATACTTTGAAGAATGCGCCAAGAACAATCAGGAATGCCTGTATCTGGCTTTTACCTCTAAACTATCGGGAAGTTATGAGACGTCGCGCCTGGTTCTAAAAGAAGTGATGGAAAAATATCCCGATTTCAAATGTCGGATCGTTGACAGCCTCCACAGTGGCGGAAGCATTGGTCTGATTGCGGTTGAGTTGTTGAAATTGATTGATCAGGGCAAAGATCTTGATTATCTGGCTGCTGCGGCGCTAAAATTTATTCCCCATGCTCATTTTTATTTCAGCATTGAAGACCTTAACTGGCTTTATATGGGGGGGCGGGTATCTAAGGGTACAGCAGTAGTTGGCGGTTTCTTAAAAATTCATCCAATCGTTTCAGTGGAAGAAGGGGAGCTAAAAATCATTGGCAAATCCCGGGGGCCTAAGAAAGCGCAAAAGACGATTATTGATAAAACGGCTGAGAACATTGTAGGCTATCTGGATCAACACGTTGGCATTGCATTTAACGGCTCGATGAAGCCGGTGGAGGAATACGAGGCGGCACTTCGTTTGATGGGTGTTAAAAATATTGAACCCGTACCGATCGGCTGCGTGTTGGCTGCTCATTTGGGACTTCAGGGGACGGGTATTTATTTTTTTGACACGGCGCCGGAGACAATCTTGAAGCAAGAAGAAAAAAATTGAAAATTGTTGTAAAATATGAAAAAACGCTTGCCAAAGGCGTTTTTTTCTTGTATAATGTGAAAGGTTGACACTCTGCGATGAAGTGAGAGGTTGCTGTCGCCTTAGGCAGGTTTTTCCCATGGAGTATGTCACGATCTTAGAATCGGACGACAACCACGAAAATCATGATTTTTATGCAAAATGATCCGTCATTTTGCTAAAAAAATAATGATGAAACACCCGGATGGGTTGACGAGTGGTTGGAGTACCTAAATGACGAGTAAAAATTGATAAGGAGGTAAAATTTAGGTATGGCAAAACAAAAAATTAGAATCAGATTAAAAGCGTTTGATCACAAACTGTTGGATCAATCCGCTGAACGAATTGTGGAAACAGCAAAGAGAACAGGTGCGAGCGTTTCTGGCCCCGTGCCACTGCCAACAGACAAAGAAATCATTACAATTCTGCGAGCAGTACACAAGTATAAGGATTCCAGAGAACAATTTGAAATGCGCACTCACAAACGGTTGATTGACATTTTAAACCCAACACCAAAAACCGTAGACGCATTAATGCGATTGAACTTACCAGCAGGCGTTGATATAGAAATCAAACTATAAGCCCCAATTGGTATTATGATTGCAAAGCAATCCAATGATATTTAGGAGGAAATAATGAAAAAAGCGATTATCGGACGAAAAATTGGAATGACTCAGATTTTCACAGAAAATGGAACAGTAATTCCAGTAACTGTAGTTGAAGCAGGGCCCTGCGTTGTGCTTCAAAAGAAAACCATCGAAACTGACGGATATGAAGCAGTGCAATTAGCATTTGGCGAAGTGAAAGAACGACGCATGACAAAACCGCTAAAAGGTCACTATGATAAAAACAGTGTCGAGTATAAAAAAGTAATCCGGGAATTCAAACTTGACGATTATGCAAGTTATGAAACCGGTCAATTAATTCAGGCTGATGTGTTTGAAGCTGGCGAACGTGTGGATATTTCAGGAACTTCAAAAGGTAAGGGATTCCAGGGGGTTATTAAACGACATAACCAATCCCGGGGACCAATGGCCCATGGTTCAAAATATCACCGTAGCCCAGGTTCCATGGGAGCATCTTCTTCGCCTTCACGAGTATTCAAAGGCAAGAAACTTCCGGGCCAGATGGGAAACAAAAATGTAACTGCAGTTAATTTGGAAGTTGTTAAAGTCGATGCAGAGAACAATGTACTTTTAATCAAAGGTGCAGTACCAGGCATTCGAGGAGCACTTATTACAATTAAAAGCAGCGTTAAAGCATAAAAAAATCAAGCCTGAAAGGAGGAAATCAAATGCCTAAAATTGATGTTTTAGATGTAAAAGGAAATGTTGTTGGTGATGTCGAATTAAGCGAAGGAATCTTCGGAATCGAACCCAACGAACATGTAGTACATGAAGTAGTGGTCGCACTGCTTGCAAATAGACGACAGGGAACACGTTCCGCCTTGACTCGATCAGAAGTCCGTGGCGGTGGTCGAAAACCCTGGAGACAAAAAGGAACAGGCCGGGCTCGAGCCGGTACCATCCGATCTCCATTGTGGAAGGGTGGCGGTGTGATCTTTGCACCAAAATCAAGAGATTACAGCAAAAAGGTTAACAAGAAAGTTAAAGCTTTAGCAATGAAATCTGTTTTCTCGGCAAAGGCTCAGGACAACGAACTGCGGGTTCTGAATCAATTGGTGATGGATGCTCCAAAAACCAAAGAAATGGTAGCGGTGCTGAACAATATCAACGCTCAAAAAGCCTTGATTGTACTGCCGGAAAACAACGAAGCGATTATCCGCTCCGCAAACAATATTCCTAAAGTTGCAACAACGACAGTCAGTGAATTAAACGTCTATGATATGTTGAAATATGATGTATTGATCATGACTCAGGAATCATTACAAAAAATTGAGGAGGTATACGCATAATGAAAAATCCTCGCGATATTATTATCAAGCCGATTATTACCGAACGTAGTATGGCTGACGCTGAAGAAAAAAAATTCACATTTAAAGTGGACAAACGAGCGAATAAAATTGAAATCAAAAATGCAGTTGAAGTCATTTTTGGTGTTGAAGTTGAAAAAGTAAGCACCATGAACATGAAGGGTAAACTGAAAAGAACCGGACGTTTCGTTGGTCGCAGATCAGACTGGAAAAAAGCAATCGTAAAATTGACACCGGCAAGTAAGGGTATTCAATTCTTCGAAGGCGTATAAGCAAAAACGAGACTACAACCCGAGAAGCATACAAAAAAGGAGGTAGCGATTAATGGGTATTAGAAAGTATAAACCAACGTCCCCAGGACGTAGAAATATGAGCGTCAATACATTCGAGGAAATTACCAAGCACGAGCCTGAGAAATCCTTATTGAAGCCACTTAAAAAACATGCTGGTCGTAATGCATATGGACGCATTACTGTTAGACATCATGGTGGTGGAGCGAAACGAAAATACAGAATTATTGACTTCAAACGAAATAAAGACAATATTCCCGGAAAAATTGCCGGAATTGAATATGATCCAAACAGAAGTTCAAATATAGCACTGGTTCACTATGCAGATGGTGAAAAACGTTATATTATTGCGCCACTTAAGTTAAAGGTTGGAGATGTTATTTTCTCTGGACCGGAATCAGATATTACCATTGGTAACTGTCTGCCACTCAAAAACATTCCCGTTGGTACAACGGTTCACTGTGTTGAGTTAAAAACTGGAAAAGGCGCTCAAATGGTGCGTTCTGCCGGTGCCAGCGCTCAGCTGATGGCGAAAGAAGGAAACTACGCAACATTGCGATTGCCTTCAGGCGAAATGCGACTGGTTCGAATTGAATGTCGAGCTACCATTGGTCAAGTTGGAAATCTGGATCATCAGAATGTCCGGATTGGTAAAGCGGGTCGTACCCGACACATGGGGATCCGCCCAACCGTTCGTGGTTCGGTAATGAATCCCAATGACCATCCACACGGTGGTGGTGAAGGACGTGCCCCGATTGGACGTTCTGGCCCAGTTACACCATGGGGTAAACCAGCACTTGGTTATAAAACACGTAAGAAAAACAAGCCTTCCGATAAATATATCGTAAGAGCCCGAAACAAAAAATAAGCACTCAACCATATAAGATAACGAACCGAGAGGAGGTTGAATAATGGGTAGATCACTTAAAAAAGGACCTTATGTTGACGAAAAGTTACTTAAACGTATCGAAGCAATGAACGAAAAAGGTGAAAAGAACGTGCTGAAGACCTGGTCAAGAAGCTCCACACTTTTCCCACAAATGGTAGGACACACCATCGCCGTACATGATGGCAGAAAACATGTTCCAGTTTATGTTACCGAAGATATGGTAGGGCACAAACTTGGAGAGTTTGCACCGACCAGAACCTTTAGAGGTCATGCTGGAGAAAAGAAATCTAAATTAAGATAGCCAGAAGGAGGTATACGAATGGAAGCAAGAGCGACAGCTAAATATGTACGTGTTTCATCCAGAAAGGCTAAGTTAGTGGCTGATTTAATTCGAGGCAAAAGCATTGGAGAAGCATTAAGTATTCTAGCATTAACACCAAATAAAGCAGCGAAAATAATTGACAAAGTTGTAAAATCTGCTTTGGCAAATGCTGAAAATAATTTTAACATGAATCCTGAAAACTTATATATCGATCAGATTTATGCAAATCAGGGTCCAACACTAAAACGATTCAGAGCGGGTGCACAGGGACGTGCAACAATCATTCGAAAAAGATCGTCTCATATTACAGCCGTATTAAAAGAAAAAGAGTAAGGAGGGCATAGATGGGTCAAAAAGTCAATCCTCACGGATTAAGAGTTGGCGTTATTAAGGACTGGAATGCAAAATGGTTTGCGAACAACAAGGATTTTGCAGATTGTTTAATTGAAGACTATGATATTCGTAAATATATAAAAGTAAATCAATACCAGGCGGGCATTTCTAAAATTGTCATCGAACGTTTTGGTAACAAGGTAAAGATTCATATCTATACAGCAAAGCCAGGCATGATCATTGGTCGTGGTGGTGCAGGTATCGATGCGTTGCGTCTTGAACTTGAAAAAATGACCAAGAAAACCGTTTTTATCAACATCGTTGAAGTTAAAAATGTTGATATGGACGCTCAATTAGTGGCCGAAAACATTGCTGCTCAGCTGGAACGACGAATTTCTTTCCGACGGGCAATGAAGCAAACCATGCAACGAACCATGAGAGCTGGCGCTAAGGGTATTAAAACTGCTGTTGCAGGCCGTTTAAACGGTGCTGAAATGGCACGAAACGAACATTATGCCCAGGGTCAGGTTCCCCTTCAAACCCTCCGAGCTGATATTAGCTATGGCTTTGCTGAAGCTGATACCACCTATGGTAAATTAGGTGTAAAAGTTTGGGTCAATAAAGGCGAAATTTTAACTGGACGTGAAGATATTTTAGCCGTCACAGCTGAAGACGACGCAAAAGCTAAAAAAAGCGCACCCCGCCGAAAAGCTCCTACTAACAGGACAGAAAACTAAGAGAGGAGGCCAACGCATATGTTAATGCCTAAACGTGTAAAACGTAGAAAACAACATAGAGGTCGTATGAAAGGAAAAGCGCTTCGTGGTAACAAAATCACTTACGGAGATTTCGCTATTCAAGCATTGGAGCCAGCATGGATTACTGCTAATCAGATCGAAGCTGCCCGTATTGCCATGACCAGATATATTAAAAGAGGTGGCCAGGTTTGGATTAAAATATTCCCAGATAAACCTGTGACACAAAAACCAGCAGAAACTCGAATGGGTTCCGGTAAAGGATCTCCTGAGTATTGGGTTGCAGTGGTAAAACCAGGTAGAGTAATGTTTGAGATTGCCGGAATTTCTGAGGAAGTAGCTCGGGAAGCCATGCGTCTTGCGCAACATAAATTACCAATCAAAACGAAATTTATCACTCGTAAAGATCAGGAAGCACAAGAAGTGGGTGATGAAGCATGAAACCAAGTGAATTAAGAGAATTAACAACGATCGAACTTGAAGCAAAATTGGGTGATCTGAAGGAAGAATTATTCAACCTCAGATTTCAACATGCGACTGGCCAGTTGGAAAACCCCATGCGGATTAAAGAAGTTAAGAAGACTTATGCACGGATCAAAACAATTATCCAAGAACGTGTCATGAAGTCAGATGAAGCATAATAAACCAATAGATAAGGAGGTTTAGCTTATGGAAGAAAGAGGTTACAGAAAAACTCGAATCGGTAAGGTTACCAGCGATAAAATGGATAAAACCATTGTTGTAGCTGTTGAAAGTTTTGTAAAACATCCGCTTTACACAAAACGAGTTAAGCACACTGTAAAGTTCAAAGCCCATGACGAACAAAACGAATGTAATATCGGTGATACCGTTAAAATAATGGAAACAAGACCACTCAGCAAAGACAAACGCTGGAGATTAGTAGAAATCGTAGAAAAAGCACTATAAGTCAATGTGCGGAAGGAGGTATTTCGGATGATTCAACAAGAAACGAGACTGAAAGTAGCAGATAATACCGGTGCAAAGGAATTACTGTGCATCCGAGTTCTTGGTGGTTCCGGTCGTCGATATGCAAATATCGGGGACATTATCGTGTGTGCTGTTAAAAGTGCTGCACCCGGTGGCGATGTTAAAAAGGGCGACGTTGTAAAAGCCGTTGTCGTACGAACAAAGAGCGGAATCAGAAGAGACGATGGCAGTTACATCAAATTTGACCAGAATGCAGCGGTTCTAATAAAAGATGATAAAAACCCAAAAGGTACACGTATTTTTGGACCTGTCGCACGAGAATTACGGGACAAGAAATACATGAAAATCGTATCTTTGGCTCCTGAAGTACTTTAAGGAGGAAATGAAAGATGCATGTAAAAAAAGATGATATCGTAATGGTAATTTCCGGTAAGGACAAAGGAAAAAAAGGAAAAGTGATTCAATCTTATCCTAAAGATGGAAAAGTCCTTGTGGAAAATGTGAATATGGTTACTAAACACCAGAAACCAACACAGCAAATGCAACAGGGTGGAATAATCCGTCAGGAAGGGCCAATTCAGGCTTCCAATGTATTAATTTACTGTGCAAAGTGTGATAAAGGCGTTAGAACCGGTCATAAAGTTCTAGGTGACGGAAAAAAAGTCAGATTTTGTAAAAAATGTAATGAAACATTTAATAATTAATTTCGGGAAGGAGGACCAATATGCCCAGATTAAAAGATAAATATCTAACCGAAGTAATTCCAGCATTGATGGAAAAATTTCAATATAAAAACATCATGGAAGTTCCTAAACTCGAAAAAGTTGTGATCAACATGGGTTTGGGAGATTGCAAAGACAATTCCAAAGCTTTAGAAGCCGCCGTGATCGACCTTGGAATTATTGCCGGCCAAAAACCAGTGATCACTAAGGCAAAAAAATCAGTAGCTAACTTTAAAGTCCGAGAAGGCATGAACATTGGAGCGAAAGTAACTTTGAGAAGTGATCGTATGTACGAATTTACGGACAAGTTATTCAACGTTGCCCTTCCTCGAGTACGTGACTTCAGAGGTTTGTCCAACAAATCCTTTGACGGACGTGGTAATTATGCTTTTGGTATAAAAGAACAGCTCATTTTCCCTGAAATTGATTATGACAAGGTTGAACAAGTCCGCGGCATGGATATCATGTTTGTCACAACGGCAAAAACTGATGAAGAAGCTCACGAACTGTTAAGACTGCTTGGCATTCCATTCAGTAGAGCATAAGGAGGACGGTACAGTGGCAAAAAAAGCGATGAAAGAAAAGCAACAACGCAAAGCAAAATATTCAACTCAGGCGTATACACGCTGCCGAATTTGTGGGCGACCACATTCTGTTTTACAGAAATTTGGCATTTGTCGTATATGTTTCCGAGAATTAGCATATAAAGGCGAAATCCCTGGCGTAAGAAAAGCAAGCTGGTAAAAACAAACTGGCAAAGAAAAGGAGGTACCGAGTATGGTTATGACTGATCCTATTGCGGATATGTTAACACGCATCAGAAATGCAAATGATGCAGGTCATAAAACAGTTGAGATGCCTGCTTCAAAAGAAAAGAAAGCAATTGCTCAAATTCTTTTAGAAGAAGGTTATATTACTAAAGTTGATTACATCGCTGATGAAAAGCAAGGCGTAATTAAAATTACACTCAAATACGGAGAAAACAAAAGTCGTGTCGTTGCAGGCATCAAAAGAATCTCCAAACCAGGTTTAAGAGTATATGCCGGTAAAGACGATGTGCCAAAGGTATTAAATGGCCTGGGCATCGCTATCGTTTCTACATCAAAAGGCGTAATGACAGATAAAAAAGCAAGAAAAGCCGGCGTTGGCGGCGAAGTGATATGTTACGTTTGGTAACAAATTAAGACAGGAGGTAAAAAGATGTCAAGAGTAGGAAAAGCACCCGTTGCGATCCTCCCAGGAGTCGACATTAAAAAAGACGGTCAGACTTTGACAGTCAAAGGTCCATTAGGACAACTAGTTAGAACTTTTCATCCTGATGTCATCATCGATGTCCAAGATAGCGAAGTCGTTGTCACCCGACCATCTGAAAGTAAGCTGCATAAATCGCTTCACGGTTTAACCCGAGCTTTAATTCAAAACATGGTTACTGGTGTCAGCACCGGCTTTACACGAACCCTGGAAATCAGTGGAGTAGGGTATAGAGCAGAAAAAAAAGGCAACAAGTTAGTCATGAATTTAGGGTACTCACATCCCGTTGAGATGGAAGATCCTGAAGGCGTGGAAGCTGTTCCAGAAACTAATACTAAAGTCGTAATCAAAGGCATTAGCAAAGAAGCCGTTGGCGCACATGCCGCCAATATTCGAGCGAAACGCCCACCAGAACCTTACAAAGGTCATGGCGTACGATATTCTGACGAAGTAATAAGACGTAAAGAAGGTAAAACAGGTAAATAACCTGCTAGCCCGTCAAAGATGATGAAGGGAGTAAAACTCGATGATTAAGAAACCCATTAAAAATAAAATACGTGTTGCACGTCACTATCGGGTCCGAAACAAAGTTTCCGGAACAGAAATGAGACCACGTTTAAACGTATTTAGAAGTAATAAAAATATTTATGCTCAAATTATAGATGATACTAAAGGTATCACACTGGTTTCTGCTTCTTCCAATGACTCTGATCTTAAAGGTCAACTGTCAAAAGGTGGAGATAAAGCAGCAGCTAAAGCCGTAGGTCAGGCAATTGCCAAACGTGCTCTTGAAAAAGGCATCGAAGCAGTGGTATTTGATCGAGGCGGTTACGTATATCATGGTAGAGTAAAAGAATTGGCTGACGGCGCTCGTGAAGCCGGCCTGAAATTCTAAGTAAAGGAGGTCATTTGATGCAAAACAAAAAAATCGATCCAAGTACATTAGATTTGAAGGAAAAAGTCGTTGCCATCAACCGCGTAACTAAGGTTGTTAAAGGTGGTCGTAACTTCAGATTCAGCTGTCTTGTGATTGTTGGAGACGAAAACGGTCATGTTGGCGTCGGTAAAGGAAAAGCAATGGAGATTCCAGATGCGATTCGTAAAGGTATCGATGCAGCAAAAAAATCATTAATCAAAGTGCCAATGGTTGGAACAACTATTCCTCACTTAGTTAATGGTGAAGCTGGTGCAGGTCATGTATTACTGAAACCTGCCGGAAAAGGTACTGGCGTTATCGCCGGCGGACCTGTCCGTGCAGTATTGGAATTAGCTGGTATCAGAGATATTCGTACTAAATCTTTAGGATCAAACAATGCCCGTAACATGGTTAATGCTACAATGGCAGGCCTTGCTGAACTGACTACACTTGAAGAAGTAGCAGCTAAACGTGGTAAAAAACCTGAAGAAATTTTAGATTAGGAGGAATCATTATGGCTAAGCAATTAGAAATTACACTAAAGAAAAGTTTAATTGGTCGTAACCCCAAACAACGGGCTACTATCCAAGCTTTAGGCCTGAAGAAAATCGGCCAGACCGTAACTCATAATGATACCCCTCAGATTCGCGGCATGATTCATCGTACTGACTTCATGCTCGAAGTAAAAGAAGTATAGGAGGTGTCAATATGAAGTTACATACTTTAAGTCCAGCCCCAGGTTCAAAAAAGGCACCCAAGAGAAAAGGACGCGGTACTGGTTCTGGTCTTGGAAAAACAGCTGGTCGTGGACAAGATGGACAAAAATCACGTTCCGGTGGTGGTGTTCGACCAGGTTTCGAAGGTGGACAAATGCCCTTGGCACGTCGTTTACCGAAACGTGGTTTTTCAAACGCCCGATTCAAAAAAACTTTTGCAATTGTCAATGTGGGAGAACTGAATGCATTTGATGCAAATACAGTGATTACCCCGGAACTGTTGCTGGAATACGGATTTATCCGCAAATTAAATGATGGCCTGAAGATCCTTGGAAACGGAGAAGTTGAAAAGGCATTCACCATCAAAGCACATAAAATCAGCAAATCAGCTGAGGAGAAAATTCTCGCTGGAGGAGGAAAGGTAGAGGTGATCTAGTATGGTCTCTACCTTGAAGGATGCTTGGAAAATTCCAGATCTACGACGAAAGATAATAATTACGTTAGCACTGCTGTTTGTATATCGTTTGGGATCCTTCATACCCGTTCCCTTTATTGATACCGAACAGTTAAGTCAACTCGTCAGTGATAGTGGAATTTTTGGTCTGTTTGATATTATATCTGGTGGTAACTTTGGTAACTTTACTATTTTTGCCATGAGTATCACCCCGTATATTAATGCTTCAATTATCATGAACCTTCTGGCATTTGCAATTCCAGCTTTGGAAGCACTACAAAAAGAAGGCGAAGAAGGAAGAAAAAAACTGGCTCAGTATACGCGTTACCTTACCATTATTCTGGCGCTGATTCAGGCACTGGGAATGAGCTTATCCTTCGGAGACTTGCTAATTGAAAAAACACCATTTACCGTCTTTACGGTTGTATTATGTATTACAGCAGGGACTGCGTTTTTAATGTATCTGGGCGAGCAAATCACTGAAAATGGTATCGGCAACGGTATCTCTTTGATTATCTTTATCAGTATCATTTCCCGTATTCCATCTGCAATCGGCCAAATGTATCAATATCTGACGATTGGAACCTTAAATATCATCACCCTGATTGTTTTTCTGGTTTTCATTGTGGTGGTTATCTTTGGTGTGGTGGCAGTTCAGGAAGGGCAACGACGTATCCCGGTTCAGTATGCAAAACGGGTCGTTGGCCGAAAAATGTACGGCGGACAAACTACCCATATTCCCATGCGTGTGAATATGGCAGGCGTTATTCCGGTAATCTTTGCCAGTTCGTTAACGTTATTCCCAGCGACACTTGCCAGTTTTTTTCCGACATCGGCTTTTGCAAACTTTATTTCAACCTATTTTGCCTGGGGATCCTGGCTCACTAATATTATTTATATCACACTAATAATTGCGTTTACCTATTTTTATACAGCTGTAACATTTAATCCGTTTGATATCGCAGAAAATATCAAGAAACAAGGTGGTTATATTCCTGGGATCAGACCGGGAAAACCAACCGTAGAATACTTGTCGAGAATTATGAACCGATTAACATTATTTGGTGGCGTCTTTTTAGCGATCATTGCTGTTATTCCTATTTTTGTAGGTAATTTTATGGGTGTCAATCTTCAATTCGGCGGAACAAGTTTGCTGATTGTAGTTGGGGTAGCCCTTGAAACGGTTAAGCAGATTGAAGCAGAAATGATGATGAGACACCATCAGGGATTTTTAAAATCTTAAAATGAACTGGAGTTAAGTGAAAAATGAGAATTGTATTATTAGGACCTCCGGGAGCTGGCAAAGGGACACAGGCAAAACGAATTTGTGAAACTTATGGTATCCCGCATATTTCTACCGGAGATCTCTTTCGAGAAAATATGAGCAAAGATACGCCGCTCGGAAAAAAAGCTAAAGAGTATATGGCACAAGGTCTTTTGGTTCCGGATGACTTAGTTGTTGATATGGTTGAAGATCGGTTGACACATGAAGATGTATTGGCGGCTGGCTATGGCTATTTGCTGGATGGATTTCCACGAACGGTTCATCAGGCGGAAGCTTTATGTCGAATCAATGCCAAGCGTGATTGCGAGTTGGATTTTGCAATTAATCTTGATGTGCCCTTTGATATTTTGATTGAACGGGTTTCAGGCCGTCGGATCTGTCCGACATGTCATGCAACCTATCATATCAAGTACAGCAAACCCAAGGTCGAAGGTGTCTGTGATTTAGACGGAACACCCTTATACCAACGGGAAGATGACAAAGTCGAAACCGTAAAGAAACGAATTGAAGTATATCAAGATCAGACAGAACCATTAATCGAGTTTTATGAAGACAAACAAAAGATCATTAATATTAATGGATTGCAACATATGAAGGACGTTTTTGATAATATCGAAAAAATCCTAAGTGGAGTTAATTAAAGATGATAACCATAAAATCCCAAAAGGAAATTGATCTAATGCGCCATGCCGGAAAGATTGTGGCAGGCGCACACGCCTTAGTAGAAACAATGATCAAGCCTGGGGTAACAACACAAGAACTGGACTATGCAGTTGAAAAGTATATTCGTGATGCCGGAGCAGTTCCAACATTCAAAGGCTATGGTGGATTCCCAAACTCAATTTGTGCTTCAATTAATGAAGTGGTTGTCCATGGGATTCCTGAGAAACGACGTTTGCAGGATGGTGACATCATCAGTATTGACATCGGAGCTACATTTAAGGGTTACGTTGGTGATGCGGCGGTGACGCATGGCGTCGGGACGATTTCCGATGAAGCAAAAAAGCTGATTCGAGTCACCCGGGAGTCCTTTTATAAGGGCATTGCCTATGCCAGGGATGGCTATCGCTTGTCGGACATTTCGAATGCGATTCAAAAATATGTTGAGGACAACGGTTTTTCAGTTGTCCGGGACTATGTCGGTCATGGTGTTGGAAAACAAATGCACGAAGATCCACCAATTCCTAACTTTGGACCCAAAGGTCGAGGACCGCGGCTACGACAAGGAATGACATTAGCCATTGAACCAATGGTCAATGCCGGAACTTATGACGTTGTTACGTTAAAAGATGGATGGACGGTGGTAACCACTGACGGCAAGCTTTCTTCACATTACGAGCACACCGTTCTGATTACCGGAACCGGTGATCCCGAACTGCTGACAGTACTATAAGTTGGTGTTTGGATGAATGAATATAAAGTTGGACAGGTGGTTCGTTCAAAAGCTGGCCGGGATAAAGGTCAGTATATGGTGGTTATTGAAGTGGTGGACGAACAGTTCGCCATGTTATCAAATGGAAAGCTTCGAAAAGTGAGTAATCCAAAAAAAAAGAAGGTCAAACACTTGGCGAAGACGAATCACATAGCCACAGATATTCGTGATAAAATATTAAATGGAAAAAATGTAACTAACGCTGAGATTAGAAAAATACTCGAGTCCTATCACATGCCTGATGGTATTGGGGATGAGAATCGTGAGGAGGTTTGATCAATGGCCAAAAAAGATGTTATCGAGGTAGAAGGCTCAGTGATTGAGTCATTACCAAATACTATTTTCTTAGTAGAATTGGAAAATGGACATCAGATAACTGCGCATATTTCGGGAAAACTTCGTATGAATTACATCAGAATTTTACCCGGAGATAAAGTAGTTGTTGAATTATCCCCATATGATTTGACCCGCGGGCGTATCGTATGGCGTGGAAAAGGGAAATCATAAAGGAGGCATACAAATGAAAGTTAGACCATCAGTTAAACCTATTTGTGAAAAATGCAAAATTATTAAGAGAAATGGTCGTGTTATGGTAATTTGTGAAAATCCAAAACACAAACAAAAACAAGGTTAAACCGTCGAGTCCAGAAAAAAAGAACATGGCCGCGGCAATTTTAGTCATGTTCATGATATAAAACACCCTGGGTTTTAATTTCGTTACGTCACTAACTTGATTAATTTACCAGCATTTAGAAAATAATTAGGAGGTACACACCCTATGGCAAGAATTGCCGGAGTCGATTTACCCCGAGATAAGCGGGTAGAAATTGGATTAACTTATATTTACGGTATTGGACATTCAACATCGCTGGAAATCTTAAAAGCTTTAAATATTAATCCAGATACCAGAGTTAAAGATCTTACTGAAACTGAAGTAAATGATCTGCGAAATACGATAGACAAATACACCGTTGAAGGTGACCTTCGTAGAGAAGTCAACTTAAACATCAAACGACTGATCGAAATTGGATCTTATAGAGGATTACGTCATCGTCGAGGACTTCCTGTTAGAGGGCAAAAGACAAAAACGAATGCCAGAACTCGAAAAGGTCCGAAACGTCTCGTAAGCAAAAAGAAATAAGGAGGGCTAAAGAATGGCAGTTAAAAAAGCACGAAGAAAAGTTAAAAAAATTAAAAAGAATATCGAACGTGGCCAGGCCCATATTCAATCTTCTTTCAACAATACGATTGTTACCATTACTGATATCTCCGGAAATGCTCTTTCATGGGCAAGTTCTGGTGGATTAGGCTTTAAAGGATCACGTAAAAGCACCCCTTTTGCATCTCAAATGGCTGCAGAGGAAGCGGCTAAAGCTGCTATGGAGCACGGTCTTAAAAGTGTTGAAGTTTTAGTCAAAGGCCCTGGTTCCGGACGTGAGGCTGCAATTCGGGCCTTACAGGCGGCGGGATTAGAAATTACCCTGATCCGTGATGTAACGCCTATTCCACATAACGGTTGTCGACCACCTAAGCGACGACGAGTATAACAGGAGGGCGAAAAAATGTCAAGAAATATAGAAGCATCATGCAGACAATGTAGACGTGAAGGTGCAAAACTGTACCTGAAGGGAGAACGTTGTTATTCTACAAATAAATGTGCGTTTGAAAGACGACCAACACCACCAGGCCAACACGGTAAAAGACGAACAAAATTATCAGAATATGGTCTTCAGTTACGAGAAAAACAAAAGGCAAAACGTATTTACGGTGTCCTTGAAAAACAATTCCGTGGCTATTTTGAAATTGCTGAAAAGCAAAAAGGGATCACCGGTCACAACTTATTGATCCACTTAGAATCACGTATGGATAATGTTGTTTATCGACTGGGTCTGGCAACCTCCCGTAAAGAGGCCCGTCAGTTGGTGGATCATGAACATTTCCTGGTTAACGGTAAAAAACTGAACATTCCTTCTTACATCATGAAAGAAGGCGATGTCATTGAAGTTCGACCAAAAAGCAAAAAATCACAAAAATTCAAAGATATTTTAGAAACGACTGAAAATCGAACCATGGCCTCATGGTTATCGAGAGATGTTGACACACTATCAGGAAAAGTCATTGGCAGACCGGCAGTAGAAGACTTAGATGTCGAAATTGCTGAACATCTTATTGTTGAATTGTATTCTAAATAGGCTACATGTTCGGGAACCAATTAACCCTCATGTTAATGTATGGATTATAAATAAGTAGGAGGGTCTGATAAATGATCGAATTCGAGAAACCAGTCATCGAAATTGTTGATAAAAAAGACGACGATACTTACGGGCGGTTTGTCATTGAACCTTTAGAACGGGGATATGGAACCACCCTTGGTAACAGTCTGAGACGAATAATGCTGTCATCCCTGCCGGGTGTGGCAGTCACATCAGTAAAAATAGAAGGCGTCTTGCACGAATTCTCTACCATTCCAGGAGTTAAAGAGGATGTTATTGAAATCCTTCTGAATCTCAAAGGTTTGGCAGCTGAAATTTATACCGATGAGCCCAAAGTTATTTACATTGAAGCTTCAGAAGAAGGTGAGATCACCGCTGGTGATATCATTGCTGACTCTGATGTCGATATCCTTAATCCGGAAATGCACATTGCTACCTTGTCCAAGGGGTTTACTCTGAACATGGAAATGCGCATTGAAAAGGGTCGAGGCTATGTAGCAGCAGATAAAAATAAATATCCGGGTATGCCGATTGGAACCATCCCGATGGATTCAATCTTCTCTCCGATTATCAAAGTTAATTTTCTAGTTGAAAACACCCGAGTCGGACAAATCACCGATTTTGATAAATTAACCATCGATATCTGGACCGATGGAACCACAACCCCGGAAGAAGCACTCTCTTTAGCTGCGAAGGTGTTAAGTGAACATCTCAACCTGTTTATTAACTTGACCGAGCATGCCACCACGGTGGAAATCATGGTGGAAAAAGAAGAAAGTGAAAAAGAACGTATTCGCGAAATGTCCATCGAAGAATTGGAGCTTTCAGTAAGATCCAGTAATTGTCTGCGACGGGCGAATATCGATACAGTTGAAAAATTAACACAACGAAGCGAAGAGGACATGATTAAAGTCCGTAACCTCGGTCGTAAATCCCTGAATGAAATCAAGCACAAACTAGCAGAAATTGGATTGTCCTTGAGTCAAGAAGAAGAAAAGGCAAAGGAGTAACACTATGGCGGGATATCGAAAACTAGGCCGTCCCTCTGATCAAAGAAGAGCATTATTGCGTAATCTTACCACTGCCCTTTTAGAACACGGTAAAATTGAAACAACCGTAACCAGAGCGAAGGAAGTAAAAAGAATTGCAGATAAAATGGTCACTTTAGGTAAAAGAGGCGACTTACATGCCAGAAGACAGGCAATTTCATATATCACTCAGGAAGCAGTGGTAAAACAATTGTTTGACGAAATTGCACCTAAATATACTGAACGAAACGGTGGCTACACACGAATTTACCGTGTTGGACCACGTCGTGGCGACGGCGCAGAAATGGCGATAATTGAATTAGTATAATTTAAGAGGCATACAGGGGATTAAGATGTTATTGACGCTTAATCCCTTTCTTGTATTATAAAGTTAATTAACACCAAAGAAGGTGATTACACGTGACAATGGATAGTAAAAATAGAATGATTGACGTGCAGGATGTATATTTCAAATATCCTCATAATAACGAAAATGAATCAGTCGTAGCCTTGGATGGCGTCAGTTTACATATTGAAAAAGGTGAATTTGTCGGAATCATTGGACATAATGGTTCGGGGAAATCCACCCTTTCCAAATTACTCAATGCGATTATCTTTCCCACCCAGGGTGATGTAATGGTCAGTGGGCTCAATACCAAGGATCATGAAAACCTGTGGACGATTCGTCAAACTGCCGGAATGGTATTTCAAAACCCCGACAACCAGCTGGTCGCAACGATCGTCGAAGAAGATGTGGCTTTTGGTCCTGAAAATTTGGGTGTACCACCCCAAGAAATCAGAGAACGGGTAGATCGGGCTTTAGCAGTGGTCGAAATGCAGGCCTATGCCCATCAGAAACCCCATCAATTGTCGGGTGGTCAGAAACAGCGGATTGCGATCGCCGGGATTCTGGCGATGGAACCCGAGTGCATCATATTTGATGAACCCACAGCGATGCTGGATCCGTCGGGACGACGGGAAGTGATGGAAACCATCAAGCGCCTTAATCGCGATAAAGACATGACGGTTATTCATATCACCCATTTTATGGAAGAAATCGTCGATGCGGATCGGATCATCGTGCTGGATAAAGGTAAGGTGGTCATGGAAGGAAAACCCCGGACGATCTTTAAACAGGTAAAACGGCTCAAAGAAATCGGCCTGGATGTACCCCAAATGACGGAGTTGGCGTATGAACTGCGAAGTGCCGGACTTGAAATTGCGGACGATGTATTAAGCATCGAGGAAATGGTGGATGCCTTATGTCAGTAGAAATAAAAAATCTTTCCCATACCTATTCAGAGGGTTCACCCTTTGAATTCAAAGCTCTCAAGGAGATCAATTTAACCATCGAAGACGGTAGTTTTATTGGCATCATCGGCCACACTGGTTCGGGTAAATCGACGCTGATTCAGCATCTCAATGGATTACTAACTCCTACTTCCGGAACTGTTCTAGTCGATGGAAAAGATATTTTCGAAACAAAAAAAGCCCAACTAATTCAGCTCAGACACCAGATTGGCCTGGTCTTCCAATATCCGGAACACCAATTGTTTGAGGAAACCGTCCAAAAAGATGTCGCTTTTGGCCCCAGAAATCAGGGACTCACTGAGGACGAAATTGATCAGCGGGTCAGACAATCAATTAAGATGGTTGGTCTTGATTTTGATGCAATCAAAGATAAGTCGCCCTTTGAATTATCCGGGGGACAGATGAGGCGGGTCGCGATAGCTGGTGTTCTTGCGATGGAACCTGCAGTACTGATTCTCGATGAACCAACCGCTGGCCTTGATCCCCGAGGACGGGAAGAAATATTGGCTCAGATCAAATCATTGCATAGTCAAAAACAGATAACCGTTATTCTGGTGTCCCATAGTATGGAAGATATTGGAAAAATGGTCGATAAAATTCTGGTTATGAATGAAGGGGAAGTTGTTTTTTACGATACACCCAATCGTGTGTTTACGGAAATTTCTACCCTGGAGAGCATTGGACTGGCGGTACCAGAGGTAACCTATCTGATGCGGCGACTCAAAGAAAAGTATCCAGAAATTAGAGAAGATATTTTTACGGTGGAAGCAGCCAAAAAAGAAATTCTCAAAGTTGTAAGAGGATAATAAAATGTTAAAAGATGTTACAATTGGCCAGTATTATCCAACCGGGTCGGTGATCCACAAATTAGATCCGCGAACGAAGATACTGTTTACCACAGCATTTGTTGTGATGTTGTTTTTTTTGAATAACCTGTGGGGGTATCTTGCCACATTTGTCATACTGGTAACCATCACCCTGTTATCTAAAATCCCCGTGGGGTATATTATCCGGGGAATTAAAGGATTAGTCCTGATTATTATGCTGACGGTGGTTCTGAACCTGTTTATGACGCCGGGAACGGTCGTGGCAACGTTGGGGCCACTGACAGTTACATTGGAAGGATTAAAAGTGGCAACCTATATGGCGCTGCGCTTGATTTTCTTGGTGGTTGGTACCAGTATTATGACACTAACGACCTCGCCGATTGATTTAACTGACGGGATGGAGTGGTGTATGCGATATATTCCCTTCGTCCGACGATATGCGCATGAGTTAGCGATGATGATGTCGATAGCGCTGCGCTTTATCCCAACATTGATGGAAGAAACCGAGCGAATCATGAAAGCCCAAAAAGCCCGGGGGGCGAATTTTGAAACTGGAAATATTATTTCCCGGGCTAAGAATTTGATCCCAATTTTAATTCCCTTGTTTATATCTGCATTTCGAAGAGCGGATGAGCTGGCTACAGCCATGGAAGCACGCTGCTACCGGGGGGGCGAAAACCGAACCCGGATGAAGCAATTGGCTTTTGAATTCCGGGATGGTGCCAGCCTGGTATTGATGTTTGTAATGATCGTGGGGCTTTATCTGACCACCTGGATTCAAATACCGCTATTATTTCCGGTCTAAGAATTAATATCGAGTAATGAAAAATATCCAATTAATCATCTCTTATTGTGGTACCAGGTATTGTGGTTGGCAGATACAACCCAATGGCGTGACCATCCAGGAAGTAATTATCAATGCAATCCGAGAGTTGACGGGCGAAACGGTCAATCTGATTGGATCTGGTCGAACCGATGCGGGCGTTCATGCTTTGGGGCAAAGTGCCAATTTTCTTACCCGATCAACAATTCCGGCAGAGGCATTTTATCGGGCGTTGAACACCAGATTGCCGTCAGATATTCGCATTGTCGGCAGTCGAGAGCGAACGCTTGACTTTCATAGCCGTTATCATGCCAAGGGGAAGAGTTATATCTATAAGATTTATGAGAGTCCGGTTGACAGTCCCTTTTACTCGGATCTGGCGTTTCATGTCAGCCGTACCCTGGACTGGCAGGAAATGAAGGAGGCCGCATCCTATTTTATCGGTGAGCATGATTTTTCCGCCTTTATGGCAAGTGGCAGTTCGATCAAAACAACGATCCGCACCATTGAAGAAATTTCATTTGATAAAAAGGGTGACCTTTATGAAATGACATTTCGGGGTAATGGCTTTCTCTACAATATGGTCCGGATTATGGTCGGAACCCTTTACGAAGTCGGCTATCAGCGGCGGAAACCCGAGGACATCGCTACAATCATTAAAAGTCTGGAGCGCAGTCAGGCTGGGATAACGGCTCCCGCCCAGGGGCTTTACTTAAAGGAAGTCTATTATTAAAAATAAAAACACACAACGGCATAAATTACTTGACACACCCGGAAAGATGCTATAGAATTAACGATGGACGTTAATGTATCACTAGCCCGGATACAATAAAAAACGATTTCTGATAACTCCCACTTGTCAGAAAGCCAATAGATAAAATAAAGAAATTATTAACTGAGGAGGACTTTTGAGATGAATGCGAACGCCACAAAAATGGCCAAATCTCATGAAATAGACCGTAAATGGTATGTGATTGATGCAGAGGGTAAGGTATTAGGACGACTGGCGACAGAAGTTGCAAATATTTTACGAGGAAAAAACAAACCAATCTTTTCACCACATATGGATTGTGGAGATTTTGTCATTATTATTAATGCCGATAAGGTTGTGTTAACCGGAAATAAACTGGATCAGAAATTATATAAAACATATTCTGGATATTGCGGTGGGTTAAAAGAAATGACCTACCGAAAATTCTTAGCTGAAAAACCAGAACTTTTGGTTTTCAAAGCAGTAAAGGGAATGATCCCACATAACAAATTGGGTGATAAAATTGCGACTAAACTTAAAGTTTATGCTGGCAATGAACATCCACATGCTGCACAATTGCCTGAAGTTTACGAATTTTAATGCTGAGAAGGAGGAAATAGAGAATGGCTAAAGTACAATATTTTGGAACTGGACGAAGAAAAACCTCGGTTGCCCGAGTTCGATTATTACCAGGGAGTGGAAAATTCACCATTAACGGACGTGATATTGATGAATTTTTCGGAATGGAAACCTTAAAGGTTATCGCTAGACAACCATTAACATTAACCGATACACTAAACACCTTTGACGTGATTGTCAATGTTCACGGTGGCGGTTTTACCGGACAGGCTGGTGCAATCCGCCATGGGATTGCCCGTGCTCTGCTTGAAGCAGACATCAACCTGCGACCAGCACTGAAACGTGCCGGTTACTTAACTCGAGACTCTCGTATGGTTGAACGAAAAAAATACGGTCTCAAAAAAGCGCGTCGTGCACCACAGTTTTCAAAACGTTAATATCAGACTTATTACAAGTCCTGCGACATTCAATGTTGCAGGACTTTTCAGTGTAACACTAGTTAATTAAGAAAGCAGGAATTTATGAATAACAAACAACCCATTATTAACATTGCAGTCATCGCCCATGTCGATGCCGGAAAATCTACCCTGGTAGATGCCCTTTTAGGACAAAGCAATGTTTTTAGAGAAAATCAGGAGGTCGTGGACTGCGTAATGGACAGTAATGACCTTGAACGCGAACGCGGAATCACCATTTACTCAAAAAACTGCTCCATTATGTATAAAGACATCAAAATCAATATTGTCGATACCCCCGGCCATGCCGACTTTTCTTCAGAGGTTGAACGAATCCTGAAAACTGTTGATACAGTTGTTTTGCTGGTCGACTCCAGTGAAGGTCCGATGCCGCAAACCCGTTTTGTTCTGAATAAGTCGCTGGAGAAGGGGCTTAATCCAATTCTTTTCATTAATAAAATCGATAAAAAAGATCAACGGGCGGAAGAAGTCGTTGATATGGTTTTCGATTTGTTTGTGGAACTCAAAGCCAATGACAAACAGTTGGATTTCCCGGTACTTTATGGGATTGCCAAAGAAGGAATCGCCATTCGTGATATGGATGACGAAGGGGTGAACCTGGAGCCGCTTTTTGAGACCATTGTGGAGCATGTCGGCCTTCAGGATGATCTGAGCCTGGAACCACTACAGATGCAGGTTTCTTCCCTGGCATATGATGATTACATTGGCCGCTTGGGGATTGGTAAGATCTATTCTGGCACGATTCATGCAGGCGAGCAAATTGAAATATGCAAAACCGATGGATCCTTTAAAAAAGAGAAAATCAACCAGGTCTTTGTGTATCGCGGTTTATCCCGGGTCGAGGTCAAAGAAGCCAAGGCTGGCGATATTGTGGTTGTTTCAGGAATACCTGATATCTCTATTGGGGAAACCATCGGTGAAATCAACCAGGTACAACCGATGGAACTGATTGAAATTGAACAGCCAACTTTATCAATGAACTTCCTGGTCAATAAGTCGCCGTTTGCTGGTGACTCTGGAAAATTTGTAACGACCCGACACATTCGGGCTCGATTGGAAAAAGAACTGGAAGTTAATGTGGGTCTACTCGTTGAAGAACTGGAAGATACCACCGATGGTTTCAAGGTTTCCGGACGGGGCGAGCTTCATTTATCGATTCTTTTGGAAAACATGCGTCGTGAAGGTTACGAAGTGGCTGTATCCAAACCGGAAGTAATTATGCACCGGGATGAAAATGGTAAGTTGCTGGAGCCGGTTGAATTGGTCATTATTTCAGTACCGGAAAAATATTCGGGTGCCGTTATTTCAAAGCTAAATATCCGTAAAGGTCGGATGGAGAGTATGTATACCGATGAAGCCTGGACAAGAATGGAATTCTTTGTGCCGACTCGGGGCTTGTTGGGCTATCAGAGTGAGTTTATCAATGATACCCATGGAGAAGGAACCATGGTTCGGCGTTTTGCTGCCTTTGAAGATCACAAAGGGGATATTCCGCAGCGTCTTAATGGGGTACTGATTTCTCAGTTCAGTGGCGAAACCATGGCCTACTCGCTGTTTAACCTCAGCGATCGGGGTGAGATGCTGGTTGGTCCTGGAACCAAGGTTTACGAAGGGATGATCATCGGGATCAATAACCGAAGTGATGACATGACGGTTAATCCGACAAAGAACAAAAAGATGGCCAATGTCCGATCGTCTGGTACTGATGAGGCGTTAAAACTGATTGAGCCTCGCATCATGACACTGGAGCAGGCACTGGAATTTATCAATGATGATGAATTAGTGGAACTGACCCCCACCGATATCCGGATTCGTAAGAAAATTCTCGGGGAGCTGGAACGAAAACGTAGCGCCCGCTAAAAATTTGGAACGCCGGACTGGCGTTCCTTTTTAAATGACAGAGAAAAATGAAATATCAGCACCGGTGCATGAAATAACGATTGACCGTTAAACTTTCAGTGTGATATTATATATACGGTATAAGGTTTTACCGAACAAATAACCAAACGGATAATGGCTTTACAGCTGTTGTCTGAACTTAAGCGGAGGTAATACGATTTGATTAATATTGATAAACAAGAAGCTGAAGATGGTAAAATCATGGCAGTTTTTGCCTATATTATCTTTCTCATTCCATTGTTTGCCGCCGGAGACAATCAATTTGCCCGCTATCATACCAATCAGGGTTTGGTGTTATTTCTGGCATGGCTGGTTTTCACCGTAGTCGGAATCATTATCGGTGTTGTTCCCGTCATTGGTTGGATTCTTTCAACCATCCTTTTTAGTGCCGTGCCCCTGGCGTTTGTTGGTTTTGCCATTTATGGAATCATCAATGTGATTCAGCTGGAGGCCAAACCGTTGCCATTAATTGGCGGAATTACCCTGATTAAGTCCTATTAAGTCGTTCTTCATACATCATAATAAATTTGTAAAAAGCATTGCTTTACCAGGCGATGCTTTTTACTTTCAAAATAGTAGTAGCAAAACGTATTAGAAAATAACCCGAATTTAAAGGCGGTGAATCTGTGGAAAACAACAATGAGCGTAATAATGAAAATCACGATATGAGCGATAAAAATTTTCGGAATTATTTCTTTCTGATTACCTTTGGAATCTGCTTACTGGTAGCCTTGCTGAACATCAGATATCTGGTCAGCTATTTAGGGCTATTTATGAATATCATCACACCAGTGCTGATTGCGCTGGGTATTGCGTTTGTCTTAAACATCCCAATGACTTTTATCGAAGGACATTTTCTTGGTTTTATGAATCGCATAAAAAATAAAAAGAATCGTGATCTGAATAAGGGCAAACGAATGATTGCAATAACCCTGACATTCTTATTTGTGATTGGTATTCTGGCCGGTTTGATTACCTTTGTTATTCCCCAGGTGAGCGAAAGCATCGATACATTAATGGTCAAATTACCAGGGTATGTGGATTCATTTAATACGCTGGTAGATGATGCGCTGGCATTCTTTAATTTACCGGATACACTGTGGAATGACATTGCTATTGAATGGGATTCTTTGATGGAACAGTTTGGTAGCCTTTTGCTTAATTCCGTACCGGAAATATTCAATGCGACGAAAAACTTCACGGTTGGTTTTTTTAATGCGATTATGGGAATCGTCATTTCCATTTATCTGCTGGCTGATAAAGAAAACTTGTTGGCCGTCAAAGATAAACTGATTTATGCTTATATCCGAAAAGACCGGGCTGATTTTATCCAGGACGTCAGCATTACCGCTAATCAAGTGTTTCACGGATTTATTGCCGGGCAAATAACGGAAGCCTTTATTCTGGGAACCCTCTGTACCGTTGGATTAGCTATTTTGCAGATCCCGTATGCGTTACTGATTGGAGTATTGGTTGGCATGACTAGCGTGATCCCAGTGTTTGGCGCTTTTTTGGGAGCCGTACCCAGTGGCTTTATTTTACTTGTGGTCAACCCGATCTATTGTCTGATCTTTGTGATTTATATTATTGCCCTACAACAGGTGGAAAGCAATGTGATCTATCCCCGGGTTGTGGGAGGCTCCATTGGTTTATCCGGTTTATGGGTACTGGTTGGAATGATTATCGGTGGCAGTCTGTTTGGTTTCCTGGGAATTATTTTGGGGATTCCTTCATTTGCGGTATTTTATGCGGTATTTAGAAAAATTACCAATGAGCGGATCGAAAAAATGAAGCTTGGGCAGCAAGAGTCTGACTAAATCAAATGATGAATTAAAAAGCGTCCGGAAGTGGATCCAGTTGGGTCAGTCACTTCGTGGACGCTTTTTCAGTTATTTTTTTGTAGTTCGTGTCTTTTCCAGTTGTTGTTTGGCTTTGGAAGCGATCTGGGTTAAAGTGACCGTGAAATTCTGAAAACCGGCATAAAAAGGATGCCGCATATCCAGGTTGCGAATCTCGCCATGCTGATCCAGTAGACGATTGGGAGGATGATTGTTGTGGGGGAGTTTGGATTCATTACCGACCACAATCCTTTTTCCAGCGATGCTGTTAAGCAGGATATTAACCACATCCCAGGCCGATTCATAGGCAATGATTTTATCCTGATTGGCGATAATTTCGGTGGCATATTTACGGATGAATTCAGCCGAAAAACCCTGACTGTTAAAGGTCACACAGCGACTAATCTTTCTGCCTGCAACAACGGTAATATACTGACCATTGTTGCCGCCTTTGGAATGGCCGGTTAAGGTATAATGTTCCATATCAAAGGCCGCATCAACAGCACGATAGAATTCCAGGGCTTTTAGTTGTTGTGGGGTATCGGTCACAAAGCCGCCTTGAATATTGTCAATCCAGCCGATGCCGGTGGTGCCCCGAAAAGCGATGATGCCGGAGTGTGGAATAACATCAGAAAAACAATAAGCGACGAGTCCGTTTTCGGGCTGGTTTGTGTAGGCGAGTACCTTCAGGGCAGTGAGGTGCGGATTAGCCATCATCAGATGAAGGGATTGATCCCATTCAGCGGCCGACATGGCGCAATCGCCCTGAAGATTATTGACATTTTGCAAGAGTGCCGCAACCATTTCGCCCACCGAATAATCAGGTAATCGGGATGGTTCAACCGGTAGGTTCAGGGCAGCCAGTTGGCTGATCAAATTCAGTTCACTATGATACAACATGCTCTTACCTCCTTTGGTAAGAAATTAAAACTGCTATGCAAAACTAGTTTGCATCAATTTTTGTATGTTTGGCTTTGTTTTTCTCCATAAAGGCTTTATAGATTTCCAATGACGTTTGATGGTTTAGATGGGACATCTTGGGAAAAGCATTCATAATTCGGCGATGTGAATACCGATTGATGACTTTGTTTTCGCTGATGCGATTGGTTAGCGAGACGATCAGATGGTGGGCTGAATCCTTGGCTTCGGTCAAGGTTCCGTCTTTGAGATCCCGAACTTTGGCAGTCACTTCGTGAGCGGTGGTGATCCCTTTCTCTTTTAAATGATCTTTAAGTTCAGTGGTCGCTTCGTAAACACTGCCCAGTTTTTTGTTGAAGGAAACGGTTTCCCGGGTCGATTCCACCAGATCACTGACAAAGAAGACGGCTGCAATGGTGGCAATAACCTGAATCCAGAAAGCGGAGAAACTGTTAACTAGATCATTGACAATGGGATGAACCACGTACATTAAAATCACACACAACAGACCAAAAAGAAATGAATTGAGCAGACAGACGCGTCCATTGATGTTGAATTTATGGTCGGAGTAGTCCCACCATTTGGCATGAAAGAGTTTTTCCATTCCCCAACTGGTGACATATTCCAATGTACTGGTGAGAATAATGCCAATGAAAAAAACCAGAATCGGATCACTGACATAGGGCATCAGAAACATGATGATAATCAGTGCGCCAACTCCATAAATCGGACAATAGGGACCATTTAGAAAGCCCCGGTTAATAAATTTTTTTTCCGGGATGGAGCAGTACACGACTTCACACATCCAACCGATGATGGCATAAAGAAAAAAATAAACAAATAGCAGACTCAGATTATAATACATAAATGATTCCTCTCAAATTTTAGCTTTGAATCATTTTAACACATCAGTATGCGGTCATAAAGAAAAATCGTGAATAAAACGCCTTTTGACTCCTGTACTGCAAATATTTATCCAAGATGGGTGGATATGTTTTTGTTTTTTTAAAATGGATCGTTTATAATGGTTGATATACCCCAAATAATGACAAAGCAACCAAAAATCAATCAAACAGGGAGCATAAATGAAAAACAATAAAATTGAGATAACAAGAAGTGAACAACTCATCGACATTACCCCAGCGATTCGGGAATTTGTTGACCAGTCCCGATTAAACGATGGCTTTGTACAGATTCAGGTTCCCGAGCGAACCGCAGCAGTGATGATTTCCATTAATGATGACTGGCGGCTTGAACGGGAATTTTTTGATAAGTTGAACCATCTGATGCCTAAATATGACGGCATGAAGTTTACCGGTTGGACAACCGCCTGTGTTAAGGCTACGATTTTTGGACCATCGCTGCAGGTGATGGTTAACAGCGGAACGTTGATGCTGGATAAAAATCAGAGTATTTATTTTGTTGAATTCCAAGGGCCCGGTGAACGTCAGTATTTTATCAGCAGTTTTGGCACAACCCTGGCAGAACATGAGGAAGCGTCAATGCCGGAAGAACTGGCTTTAATTTTTGAGAAGCGTCAAGCTTATGAAGCAGAACAGCAACAGATTGCTGAAGAAATGCGCAACGAATGGCGTCTACGGGAAGCGAATCGGTTGAAACAGGAAGCCGAAAGCAGAGAAACAGTCGTCGCAGAAAACGATACCGATGGCGATTGATAAAAACACTTACCACAATGAGCAAGAATCGAGAAAGGCAGTAACAATGAGCTGGGAATTAACAGGATCGGATCAAATGATCAAAATGATGGAACTCGCAGACTTTAAAAGTACGGAAATGCTTGTTCCAGTTGAAATGATTGGTTTTTTTGGCAATGTCGGAGACCGATTGGCAATTATTTATCAGAATCGGGAATACCCGGCATACCTGGAAGCTGAAGGCGGAAATACCATACTGAAATGGAGTAAGGTACTGATTCGCAAACTGGGTGAAACCTTTCCGGACTACGAGTCCTGGTTTCAGGGCGAGCAGCCGGATGTTTTTATACCAAGAATGGAACTGACAAAAAGCAACGATGCGTTTAGTCTGAGCTTAATAACTGGCGCTTCGGCCACAGCTTCTGATGCGGTCAAAGCGAGTGATGCGACCCAAAAGACCATCCCGGCAGGAGTAGGACTTCGGGAGTTGCTGTTAAAATGGATAGCCGGTTACCCCAACTATTATCCCCGGGATTTTCGTTTTTCCTTTAAGGATATCATCAACGAAGAAATTCCCAAGGTGATTGAAAGCCTTGAAGCGATCCAATCTGGCCATTATCAGGTTCGGGGCTTTGCCGGGGACACCCAGTGGGCGGAAATTCCCTGGGTTAAAGTGGTTGAAAAAAAAGATCAGCGGCTGGATCATGAGGATCTGTATCTGGCGTATATACTGGCGAAGGACAGTGGCAAACTCTATCTGGCGATTGTCTATGGTAAAGAAGGTTTGGGAATCCGAAGTCTTTCGGAGCAAGCCGCCAAATACCGGGAAAAGATTGAGACGGAAAATTTTAAAACCAGTCATCAGGAGGTTTTATTGGCCAGTGCCAGCCTGGTATCCGGGATTGTCTGTTATCGGGAATATAGCGAAACGGATATGCCTGAAGATGGGGTACTGGCAACAGAATTTGAAGCGTTCAGAAAAATGTATGAACAGTGTTTGATTAAGGATCGGGATGCGGATAAAACCTTAGTCAGTAATGAAACGATTGAAAAAATCAGCACCGAAACAGATTGTGGAGAAACCATTGAAACAGTGAGCGCCAGTCCGATAATGGAAGTAGAAGCGGATCCGAAAACGTTGGTGGAAGCGGCGAAGACAGTGGCAGAACCGCAACTAACCAAAACTGCCGCAGTGGTTGCAAAAGACCTGGATGCGAATCGTTCGGATGAAGTGATCGATAGCGACGACAGCTTGCTTTGTAACGCAGAGGATAACAGAGAACCACAGCCTGTCTTTCCTTCGCCCCCCCCGGACAAAGCAATGGAGACGGAAACGGTGGCGCCCTGCGAAAGCCGAAATCCAGCTGAAACCCCTTTTGATCAGGAAGCAGAGAGCGCCCAAAATGGTCAAATAATCAGTGGCAAAACCCAGAAAATTTGTGAGAAAGCCGAATTCGAGGAGGATCACGCGATCGCTTCGGATGCCAATAAAGCTACTCCAGTTGAAATGTTGACCCGGCCATTGGTCCGTTATCCGGCCCAAAATGATGAGCTCACTCCGGCGCTCCGGTTGGTTCAGGCAAAAATGGGAAATAGAGGCTATTACTATCCGGCTGAATTAATTAAGCGTTACTATCTGTCGATTAAGTCAAAACCCTTTGTGATGATTAAAGGCCGGGTGGGTAGTGGCAAAACAAGCTTTCCCCGACTTTTTGCCGAGGCAATTGGCGCTACTTCAGAAAACAGTCGCTTTAAACGGCTATTGGTGGGGAAGAATTGGGATGATGATACGCACCTTTTTGGTCGTCTGGACAGCCGTGGTCACTTTATTCCTGGTCCGATTATGCTGATGTTAAAGGCCGCCAAAGAATACCCGGACAAACCCCATTTTTTTCTGCTTGATGAAATGGATCGGTCGCCGACAGCAGAGTATCTACGGCTGCTGTTGGAAGGGATCAATGGCAGCCAGGAGCCTTTTTTAAAACGGGAAGATTTTGGTTCTGATATTACGGCGTACCGGGAATACGGCAGTTTGAATTTTCCAGATAATCTTTATTTTATCGCCACCATCAATGAAGGCTTGGGTTATTTTCCGGTCCCAGACCGGGTTATTGACAGCGGCAATGTGATTGAGATGCCAGTCGTTGAAATTGGGGTTTTCCCGGATTATGGCAGTCCTGTCGGTGACAGCGACTGGGAGAACAGCGCTTTTAAAATCCATAGCCAGGCCAAGGGCTTGCCGGAAATTCTGGAGCGACTGATGAATTTACTAAAAGATCTCCAAACGCTGTTAATTGGGCATGATTGCCCGATGGGATATCGCGGCAAAAATGAAATCCTGGCTTTTGGAATTAACAGTGGAGCCGAGGGCTTGTTCACAGAAGAGGAGATCATTGACTTGGCCATTGTCCAACGGATTCTACCAGCACTGGCGCTTGATCCTAAAGCTGATCATGTCGTCTATCAGGAATTAGCCTGCTTTTTACTGGACGACGGGCTACGGGAAAAATGCCTGAATCTACCACTCGATCGTTTTATTGGCCACTATGAAGTGCTACTTAAAGACCAAGTCATTCCCTGCCCCAGAAGTGGTCAGGCGGTGGTAAAGTTACTAAAAACCAAATAGGGTCAACAAAAAAAGCCAATTAACAAAGTCTTTGTCCGGCATTTCTGTGGTCAGTATGGTCTGACTGGGGGACAAAAGATTAGTTAATTGGCTTGACTTATGAGCGGAAGGATAGTTAGCCAGCTTCCTGCTCAGCTACCTTATCTTCTAAGAAACTGATCAGTTCTTTGATCAGTTCCTGACGACGGAGGATGCCGATAAAAATACCCTGGTCATCGACTAGGGGAATAAAGTTCTGTTTGACTGCCAGCTCCACCAGATGTTCGTAGCTTTCATTGATTCGGGCCACTTCCAGATTAATTTTAAAATCAATATCTTTGATTTCAAAAGACTCCAAATCAATTTCGGGATGGGTGAGACTCAGTGACAGTACCCGGAGCAGATCACCCTCACTGATGGTTCCGACATACTGTCCTTTCTTGTTAATAACCGGTAAGGCGGTGTAATTGGTAATGACAAACATATTATAAGCTTGATTAAATGAATCAGTGTTGGTTAAAAAGACGGTTTCGCTTTTGGGCAATAAATAAAACAGATGGTTTTTCATGAAAATGATCTCCTTATTCTTAAAAAAGATGGGAAGGTTTCAATTTAAAATTTATTTTAACATGTGTTTCACAAGTCTCCCTTAAAAAAATTCTTAATGATGATTGTAAAAATATGAAAAAAAACAAATTCTCTTTCACGAAATGGCCTTATTAGTGTATAATTAATAGCAACGAATGAACGAGGGAACTAAAATGGAAGAGTTTTTGTTATATATTCAATCGAGAATCACCGTAGCCAGTATCATTGAGATCGTCATTATTTCCTTTATTGTCTATCGGCTATTGATGTGGATTCGGGGCACTCAGGCTGAACAGGTTTTTAAAGGCTTGATCGTGTTGCTTTTTTTGGCGCCCATCAGTGAATGGTTGGGTTTCACCACTCTGAATCTGATTATCACCAGCGTTTTTACCTGGGCGTTTATTTTTATTGTCGTGGTATTTCAGCCGGAATTCCGTTCAGCTCTCGAACAACTGGGGAATTATCGAATTTTTAAAGAGATGATGAAAAAGCCCTCAATGGATTTTCTGGAAGACGATGTGGATAAAATCATCAAAGCCGTGGGAAAACTGGCCTGCGAGCGAACTGGAGCTCTAATTGTACTGGAGAAAGATACCGGGCTTAATAATATTGTTAAAACGGGCACGGAGCTGGATTCAGACATCAGCAGTGAATTACTGGAAAATATTTTCACCCCCAATCGACCCCTTCATGACGGAGCGGTGATTATTAAGCTTTGGTCCAGACAAATCCGAGCGGCTGGTTGCTTGCTGCCACTTTCGGACAATCGTGATTTAAGCAGTGAATTGGGAACCCGCCATCGGGCGGGGTTGGGAATGACTGAAAAATCCGATGCCCTGGTCATCATTGTATCGGAAGAAACCGGTCAAGTTTCCTATGCCTCAAAGGGTACCTTGTTTCAGGACATCATGATTGAGGTGCTCAAACAAATTATCATGGAAAACTATACCGTAAATGAGGATGGTAACACCGATAGCGGGTGGATTGGCAAACTTTGGGGGCGATTAGATGGCAGCAAATAAAAAGAAAATTTCGTTTCGTGAACGACTGATTCGAATGCTTGCATCCGTTGGTATTGCGATTACGCTTTGGTTTATGGTCAATGGGAATGCGGATATGCTGATTACCCAGGATTTTAACAGTATCCCGATAACCTTGACCAATGTTGAATCGTTGTCCGGAAAAAATCTGGTTCTGGCCGATGATAAAACCTATTATCTGAATATGCAGGTCAAGGGGACGGACAAGAATCTAAGAAATGTTAACATGAAAGAAATAACCGCCGAAGTTGATCTTGGGGATATCGATGAGAAGGGAACCTACGATCTGGATGTAGAGGTTAAGGGACTGGCCAACTCGGTGATAATCACCAGTATGAATCCTTCCAGCCTTCAGATTGATGTGGATAATATTATCAAAGAAGATATGGATGTGGATATTGGTCTGGAAGGGAAACCCGCCGATGATCTGGCGGTGATCTCGGCCGAGTCTCAGGAAACCGTGGAAGTAAAAGGTCCACAGGAGTCCATCGCCCGGATTGATAAAATTACGGCAACGGCCAATGTCAATGGGTTAAAAGAGGATACTACGCAAAATCTGGAAGTAACTGCTTATGATACTGCCGGAAATCCGATTACCGATTTGGAGATCCTACCCAATGTGGTGGAAGCGGAAATCATCCTTGGCAAAACAAAATCAATTGGGATTGTTCCATCCACAACCGGAGACCCAGCCAGCGGATATATTGTCACGGGTGTTCAGGTTGAGCCCTCCAAGGTGCTAATTGGAGCCAAGGAAGGTCTGCTCAATACCATTGAGACGATTCCGATGGATGCCATTGATGTATCAGGACAGTCCAAAACATTTACCAAAGATGTTAATCTGTCGCTGCCGTCAGGATTTTATTTCCTCGATGGTAGCGGAAAAGTCAAGGCGACAGTGTCCATTGAAACGCCGGTGGAGAAAAGCTTTACCATCGATAAAGTGAGTACTAAAAATCTGGGAACTGGTCTGGTTACGTCTAAGATCAAGGATTCTCGAGTGGTGGTTAAATTAGAAGGTGCCAGCAGCATTTTAAACAGTTTAAATGCAGCTCAGATTGAAGCCTTTGTTGATTGTGCCAACTTGGGTCCAGGGGAATATGAATTGCCGATTCAGACGAATTTATCCCAGTCTTTGGTCAAATCGATTACGCCAGCAAAGACAACAGTAATAATTGAATAAAAAAATTTGGTAAACAATAATTTTTACATAAAATTTAATACAAAATCTTGCATTTGACAAACTTTTAACATATAATAGCAGGAAGTAATTTTTTCAGAGAATTACATTCACACCAAAAACACTATTTAAGGAGGAAATTAAAAGTGAAAAGAGTTTATAATTTTTCAGCTGGACCATCTTGTTTACCACTCGAAGTCCTGGAAAAAGCTGGGTCTGAAATGGTATCCTATGGAGATGCAGGCATGTCCGTAATGGAGATGAGTCATCGATCATCCTATTTTGATGATATTCTGCAAGCTGCCAAAAGTCTTTACCGGGAACTGATGAATGTTCCAGAGAATTATGAGATTCTGTTTTTACAAGGTGGAGCATCAACTCAGTTTGCCATGGTTCCCTTGAATCTTTATTCAAAAACCAATAAAGCCGATTTTATGATTACCGGCAGTTGGGCAAAAAAGGCTTATCAGGAGTCAGCCCGTTATGGAGAAGCAAAGGTTATTGCGTCATCCCAGGATCAAACCTTTTCCTACATCCCCAAGGTGGATCCCAAGGATTTTACACCCGATGCTGATTTCTTCCATATTTGCGTAAATAACACCATCTACGGAACGCGATTTAAACCTGAAAATATTCCTGATACTGGAAATGTGCCACTGGTTGGGGACATGTCGTCAAATATCTTATCTGAAGTCTATGACGTTTCTAAATTTGGCCTGATTTATGCGGGCGCTCAGAAAAACATGGGACCTGCTGGTGTAACGGTCGTGATCATTCGTAAAGATTTACTGGGTCATGCCAAAGATTTCACCCCTACCATGCTGGATTATAAAATTCATGCGGATAACGATTCTTGCTACAATACCCCACCTTGCTACAGTATTTATATCTGTAAACTAGTTTTTGAATGGGTTAAAGCCAATGGCGGCGTTGCTGGAATGGAAGCAGTCAACAAAGAAAAGGCTCAAAAACTATATGACTTCATTGATAACAGTAAACTGTACAAGGGCACCGTTGTGCCGGAAGACCGTTCCCTCATGAATGTACCGTTTATTACCGGATCTGACGAATTAGATGCGCTATTCGTTAAGGAAAGTAAAAAAGCCGGAATGGAAAACCTCAAAGGTCACCGCAGCGTTGGTGGGATGCGAGCCAGCATTTATAATGCCATGCCGATGGCAGGGATTGATACCCTGATCGAATTCATGCAGAAATTTGAAAAAGAAAACGCCTAGGCGTTTTCGCTAAGAAAGGAAACACGACAGTGAATTATAAAGTTCAGACCCTCAATAACATTTCAAAAAAAGGGCTAAAATTATTAGGTGAAAATTATACGGTTTTAGATCAACCGGAGAATCCCGATGCAATTTTACTGCGAAGCTTTAAAATGCACGATATGGATATTCCAGCATCCGTTAAATTTGTTGGTCGGGCTGGTGCCGGGGTCAACAACATTCCCCTGGATAAATGTTCCGAACAGGGCATTGTTGTCTGCAACTCACCGGGTGCCAATGCCAATGCGGTAAAGGAACTGGTGATTGCCGGGATGCTGATCTCATCACGTAAGGTCGTTGACGGGATCGCCTGGTCAAATACCCTGGCTGATAAGGGTGATGAAGTTCCTGCTCTGGTAGAAAAGGGTAAGGGCGCTTTTGGTGGGCCGGAACTTTACGGCAAAAAAATGGGTGTCATCGGTCTTGGGGCCATTGGTGTCCTTGTTGCCAACATGGCTGTTGATTTTGGGATGAAGGTTTATGGTTTTGACCCCTTCATTTCGATTGACAATGCCTGGGGTTTAAGCCGCAAAGTAAAACGTGCCGTCAGTAAAGAAGAAATCTTTAAAAACTGTGATTACATTTCACTGCATATTCCTTATATGGATGAAACCAAAGATTACGTCAATGCTGATTTATTAAAAGATACCAAAGAAGGACTGCGACTACTCAACTTTGCCCGGGGCGGACTGGTTAACTACGATGCCCTGGAAAATGCCATTGAAGAAGGTATCATCGCCACCTACATTACCGACTTCCCCAACGAACGTTTGCTGAAAATGAAAAACGTCATTAATATTCCTCACTTGGGGGCATCAACCCCGGAGAGTGAAGAGAACTGTGCCGAAATGGCCATTCATTCGTTAAAAGAGTATTTGGAAAATGGTAATATCATCAATTCGGTCAATTATCCGGATTGCAACATGGGCGTTTGCGAAGCTGAAAACCGCATCACCGTGAATCACGCCAATGTGCCCAACATGTTGGGACAGATCACTAAGATTTTGGCTGACCATGATCTTAATATTGCCGTGATGACCAATAAAAACCGAGGAGCCTGGGCTTACACCATGATCGACGTTGACAGCAATGTTGGCGAAGACGTGAAAACAGCCTTAAAAGCCATTAAAGGGGTTACCCGAGTACGGATTTTAAAATAATTACAATACGACAAAGAAGTGGTCTTCGTTCATCTGAAGCCACTTCTTTATTTAAAAATAGGAGGAAATAATGGCAACAATCAAGCCCTTTAAAGCGGTGCGTCCGCTGCCGGAAAAAGCGCAGGATGTGGCAGCCCTGCCTTATGATGTCTATAACCGTGAGGAAGCGGCCATTGCCGCCCGTGGCAAACTGGATTCTTTTTTACGGGTTGACCGACCCGAAACGACCCTGGATCCTCGGATTAAAATCAATGACCCCTTTGTTTATGAAACCGCCAGAAAAAACCTGGAAAAATTGTTTCATCGCAAGGCTCTGACCCAGGACACCCAGGATTGCTTGTATATTTATGAGCTGATTATGGATGGCCGCAGCCAGGTGGGACTGGTCGTCTGTACGGCCATCGATGAATATCTTGATAATACCATCAAAAAACACGAACTGACCCGGGCCGATAAAGAAGAAGACCGAATCAAACACGTCGACGCCTGCAATGCCAATACCGGACCGATTTTTTTGACCTACCGGGCTCAGGACGCCATTAACGCCATGATCGACGCTTGGCGAAATGAACATCAGCCAGTCTATGACTTTGTCGCCGATGATGGGATTACCCACCGGGCCTGGGTGGTTGATGATGAGACCGTGATTACCGGCCTGGTCGAAAAATTTAGTCAGGTTCAGAATCTTTATATTGCCGATGGTCATCACCGTTCGGCTTCCGCTGTTAAGGTTGGCCTGATGCGTCGGGAAGCAAACCCCAATTATACCGGTGATGAGGAATTCAACTACTTCCTGTCGGTACTATTTCCTGATGAACAGCTGTACATCATGGACTACAACCGGGTCGTCAAGGATCTTAATGGACTCAGCGTTGAGGAATTTATCAGTGCCTTGTCAGAAAAATTCGAGGTGACACCAAAAGATGGCGAACCCGTGAATCCACCGCAAAAAGGCAGTTTTGGTTTGTTTGTGGATGGCAAATGGTATCTGCTGACGGTTAAAGAGGGGGTCTATGATCCCGCAGATCCGGTTAACTCACTGGACGTGGCGATTCTGCAAGACAATGTTCTGGTGCCAATTTTGGGCATTGGCGATATTCGAACCGATAAACGAATCGACTTTGTTGGGGGCATCCGGGGCTTAAAAGAACTGGAACGTCGGGCCAACGAAGACATGGTTCTGGCTTTTTCGATGTATCCTACTTCGATTGAAGAGCTGATGAACATTGCCGATGCCGATTTGCTGATGCCGCCAAAGTCTACCTGGTTTGAACCCAAATTAAGAAGCGGATTATTTATTCATAATCTTTACTAGTCAGTCATGAGCTAAACGAATTATTATAAAAGGCAATTGTTAACCGTGATCCAGCCGAAATCTTCGGAGAGGGCCGGGCGGGGAAAAATGATTGCCTTTTTTTGTTGTTTATTTACCAGCTACGGATGAGTCGAGACAAAATTTTCCCTGTGATTATGATTGAAGATTTAGATAATATATGATATCCTTTTCAACAACAGTGAACTGAAAGATGATGAAAAAACGGATTCTGACAGCAAACTGTAAATGTATTTAGTAAAATCAAAACAAAGTTATCGTACTGATGCCATCCGGGTTCGTCCCTAATGGAAAGGCGAGAGAATCATGTGTCATGTATCCATTTCATTTTTAAGAACAATGAATGGGTTATTTGCGTGTTTCCCTGTGCCCTCTGGTACAGGGTTTTCTGTTTTTTTGAGGATGTTGTGGGTAGCTTGTCAAAAAGAAGGTGAACAAGGAGAACGAGATGGAGAAAAGAATTGGACTGATTGCGATTATTGTTGAAAAAAAAGATGCCGTGGAAAAACTGAACCAGGTACTTCATGATTATGGCGAGCATATTGTTGGAAGAATGGGTATCCCTTATCATCAGCGCAACGTATCGGTCATCAGTGTGGTGGTGGATGCATCCACCAATATCATCAGCTCGCTGTCCGGGAAGCTGGGAATGATCGAGGGAGTTAGTATTAAAACCGTTTATTCAAAATTACCGAAGGGTGAAGAAGTGGAAAACAATCATGAATAACCTAACTGAAAAGCTGGAAAAAAAGCAGTTCCTGGAACGGGACGAATTTAAATGGCTACTGGAAAATAACACGCCGGAATTACGGGCGGATCTTTCAAACCGAGCTCAAAGAGTGTCAGGTGAAACCTTTGGTAAAGGGGTCTATGTCCGGGGACTGATTGAATTCAGTAATTATTGCAAAAATGATTGCTATTACTGCGGCATCCGCCGGGGCAACGAAGCAGCCCATCGCTATCGCTTAAGTGAGCAGGAAATTCTTGACTGTTGTGCGCTGGGATACGACTTAGGCTTTCGCACCTTTGTGCTGCAGGGCGGTGAAGATCCGGGATTTTCCGATGAACAGATGGCGGCACTGATCAAAAAAATCAGAGCGGGGTACCCGGACTGTGCGATTACCTTGTCGCTGGGAGAACGCCCTCGGGAAGTCTACGAAGCATTTTATGCCGCTGGGGCCAACCGCTATTTGCTCAGACACGAAACCGCCTCAGCGGAACATTATCGAAAACTCCACCCCCGGGAATTGTTGCTGGAAAACCGTAAGGCATGTCTCCAGGATCTCAAAGCAATCGGCTTTCAGGTTGGCACCGGCTTTATGGTCGGCTCGCCGCACCAAACTGTTGATAATCTGGTGGCAGATCTACTTTTTATTAAAGAACTAAACCCCCAGATGATCGGAATCGGGCCCTTCATCCCCCATCAGCATACCCCTTATAAGGATGCCAAGGCTGGTACCCTGGAAGAAACCCTGCTGCTGATTTCAATCTTACGTTTGATGCTACCGAAGGCCCTGATTCCTGCTACCACAGCCTTGGGAACAATTGATCCCAATGGTCGTGAATTGGGAATTCTGGCCGGGGCTAATGTGGTTATGCCCAACTTGTCACCAGTGGCGGTTCGAAAAGACTACAGCCTTTATGACAATAAGATCTGTACTGGCGATGAAGCAGCCGAATGCCGAGTCTGTTTAAGTAAACGGATGGAAGGAATTGGCTATGAGATTTTAACCCACCGGGGGGATTACCCGCAAGAATAGAAATAATGACGGTTGATTTTGAAAGTGCCGTGAGCTTTACAACCATCGTTCGATGGAATAAATTTATACTTATGAAATAATAAAAACTTGAGGAGCGTAAAATGTATAATGTAATGTCAAAAAAAGCGGTTGAATTTATTGATGACCAGGAAATTCTGGACACCCTGGCCTATGCGGAAGCAAATAAAAGAAATGCTGTCCTGATTGATGAAATCATTGAAAAAGCAGGTACCTTTAAAGGGTTGACCCACCGGGAGGCAGCAGTGTTACTGGCCTGTGAGCTGGAAGAACAGAATAACCAGTTGGTTAAACTGGCGATGGCGATCAAAAACAAGTTTTATGGCAATCGCATTGTCATGTTTGCACCCCTTTATTTGTCCAATTATTGTGTCAATGGCTGCATCTATTGTCCTTATCATGCCAAAAATAAAAACATCAGCCGCAAGAAGCTGACCCAGGAGGAAATTGCCAAAGAGGTGATCGCCCTGCAGGACATGGGCCACAAGCGGCTGGCCCTGGAAGCGGGTGAAGATCCTAAAAATAATCCCCTGGAATACATTTTAGAAAGCATCAAAACCATTTACAGCATCAAACATAAAAATGGCGATATCCGCCGGGTCAATGTCAATATCGCTGCCACCACGGTAGATGACTACCGACAGTTAAAAGAAGCTGGCATCGGAACCTATATTTTATTCCAGGAAACTTATCACAAAGAAAATTATGAAATGCTCCACCCCACCGGCCCCAAAAGCGACTACGCCTGGCACACCGAAGCCATGGACCGGGCCATGGAAGGTGGCATCGATGATGTTGGAATTGGGGTCCTCTTCGGACTGAATATGTATCGCTATGATTTTGTCGGGATGCTGATGCATGCCGAGCATTTGGAAGCTGCCATGGGGGTTGGGCCGCACACCATCTCCGTGCCGCGGATCTGTCCGGCTGATGATATTGACACCAGTGATTTTTCCAATGCCATTTCTGATGAAATCTTTGAAAAAATTGTCACCGTACTGCGCATTGCTGTACCTTACACCGGGATGATTATCTCTACCCGGGAGTCGCAGGCTTCCCGGGAGCGGGTCTTAAAACTGGGAATTTCTCAGATCAGCGGGGGATCAAGTACCAGTGTTGGCGGTTATGATACGCCTGAACCGGAAGACGAAAACTCCGCCCAATTTGAACTCAATGATACCCGGAAACTCGATGAAATTGTCAACTGGCTGCTGGAAATGGGCCACATTCCCAGCTTCTGTACCGCCTGTTACCGGGAAGGCCGTACCGGCGACCGCTTTATGCAACTGGTCAAATCCGGTCAGATTGCCAACTGCTGTCAGCCCAATGCGATTATGACCCTCAAAGAATATCTGGAAGACTATGCTGCCCCGGAGACCAAATTAAATGGTGAAAAAACCATTGCCCGGGAGCTGGCATCAATTCCCAACGACAAGGTTCGCAGAATTGCTGCTGACCATCTCACTGAACTGAATTCCGGTAAGCGGGATTTTAGATTCTAGTATGCAAAAGCCTCCCGGAAGGGAGGCTTTTGTGTTTTACAATAACGGGGAGAACAGCCGGGATATCGATTCTTTGATCTTGACCCGGCGGCTGCGGTTGCGATAGAGTTCCTTATTATAATAGGTGCATTTTTTTATATCTTCGACAAAGATGTTTTTAAGTTTGGTGGCAACCTTGCGGTCATAAATAAAGGCATTGGTTTCGAAATTCAGCCTGAAGCTGCGGATGTCAAAGTTACAGGAACCCACCGAACAGACCGAATCATCAACGACAATGGTTTTAGCATGAAGGAAGCCATTTTCATAAATAAATATTTTGGCCCCATATTCAATCAGCTCACCCACATAAGCCAGGGTGACCCAGTAAATAAAAATATGATCCGGCTTATTGGGAATCATAATTCGCACATCAATGCCGGATAATAGGGCGATTTTGAGAGCTTCCAGGATACTTTCGTCGGGCACAAAATAGGGTGACTGAATCAGGATATAATCCTCAGCGGTATTGATCATCCGCAGGAAACCCTGCTTAATCTGCTGGTTGATGTTGTCGGGACCGCTGGAGACAATTTGAATACCCGCCCCGGATTTTTGGGGAATGACGGGAAAATACTGATTGAGTTTGGTATCGTCAATGAGGAGCTCCTCATTGGAACTGGCCCGCCAGTCCAAAAGAAAACGATGCTGAAGTTCATAAGCCGCCGAACCGACCACTTTTAAATGGGTATCCCGCCAATAGCCCATTTTCTTCTCCAGACCCAGATATTCATTGCCGATGTTAAACCCACCGACAAAACCGGTGACACCGTCTATGATTACAATCTTGCGATGATTTCGGTAATTGACCCGGAGATTGAGCATTTTAAACCGGGATGGGAAAAAAATGCCAATTTTACCCCCGGCAGATTCGAAGGCTTCGAGAACCGTCCGAGGAAGATATCGGCCGCCCATGGCATCAAAAAGCAGCCGTACTTCGACACCTTCTAAGGCTTTCCGGGTCAGAATGTCGAATAGTTTAGCAGTCAGGGTATCATTTTTAATAATGTAGTATTCCACATGAATGGAGGATTGGGCCTCTTCCATGGCATGAAAGAGAGCATCAAATTTTTTATAGCCATCGGTAAAAATCTGAACCTCATTATTGTTGGTGTATAGGGATTCACTGACATTGAGATGGAATTCAATGGAATGTCGGTATTTCTCGATGGGACTATCCGGATCAATGGCAATAATACGGGACAGTGACCGTTGCTGTTGCCGTAGCAGTTGATGATACTGAATGTTCTCCGGGGTATTATAACGAAAAATTTTTCGTTTGGTTAAATTCTGGGAGAAGAGGATGTAAAATAAAAATCCTAAAATAGGAACCATCCATAAAAACAATAACCAGGCATAGGTGCTTTGCGGGTTCTTGCGTTCCAGAAAAATAATCGTGAAGGTCAGAGTAATATTTACAACAAAAACAATCGTTGAAAATATTGCGGCAATACCCAATAACATAAAAACCTCCGTAAGTATATTTCACCTATTATAGCATAAATGGCAACAAATGGAATAGTCCGGATTTTGAATGATTTGATTTTGCTTGACATTATTGTGATGGGGATCTTATAATAGACGTTGTCTCAGGTTTGTGGTTGAAAGTCGATGCCAGATGCAGGCGAAGCGATCCACGTAAGACAATTCAATAGCGAATTGTTGAGCATAGTGCGTCTTAGAAGTAAGTCCAGCCGGGTACACCGAGAGAAGGAGTTGTGATGCGAACACTGAGCTAAACTTCCAGCTGGCGAGTGTGGGGGAAAAGACCAGGTCAACTGAGGCAGCTTAAAAATGAATAACTTTATTTTAGATGATATTTTGTGACAAGAATTTGACACAAATGATTTTGACTAAAAGGGATTGGATTGGGTATAATAAGAATATACTTAAAAGCACTTCATGAGTGAGTGTAAACGAGTAAGGTTGACCTTTTGAAAGGAGTTGTCGTTATGAGATTCACAATTTACGGAAAAAATATGCATGTATCAGAAGGTTTAAAAGAAACATTAAAAAAGAAACTGGGGAAATTTGATCGTTACTTTGGTCAGGAAACTGAAGTGTACGCCACCTTCAGCAAAGAAAAAAATTACCAGATGCTGGAAGTAACCATTCCTGTGGGAAAAACCATTTTACGAGCTGAAGAAAGATCCGAGGATATGGTGACATCAATTGAAGATGTTGTCAATAAACTGGAAGGTCAGCTTAGAAAACATAAAACAAAATTACAGAAACGCAATCAGGATGAAGCAGCGAAGTTTAACTTAGAAGGGATCGAAGGACTCGAAGATGATGTGTTCCAACCCAAAGTCGTTCGAACCAAAAAATTTGCGGTCAAACCCATGAATGTTGATGAAGCAACCTTACAAATGGAATTGCTGGGACATGATTTCTTTGTATTTCTCAACGGCGATACGGACGACGTCAATGTTGTCTACATGAGAAAAGATGGAAATTACGGCTTGATCGAGCCAACTTTCTAAAATTTTTAAGAAAAAACTGAAAAGAACGATAAGCACCCCTTGAATAATCGATTTAAGGGGTGTTTTTGATGAAGTTGTTTTATGAATTCACTTTATTTTCAAATTTATACATTATTTAGGCATAAAGTTTTGACAGAACTTTTCTTTTGTTTTAAAATAGATCTATATGCATTAATATCTAAACATCGATAAAGATGAGAATACCTAAGAAATGATTATAAATAAATAGTGGGGTTAAAATAAATATGTTAATACTAATTGCAATTATTTTAGGTTTTTTAATTGGGAAAATTCGCAGGGGAAGTCTGCGTGGCTTCAAAGTCAGAAAAATTTCCCTGCTACCGGTAGGGATTTTAGGGATGGTGTTGCAGATTGCTTTGCATCTTTACATCTACACTGGCGGTATTTCGTTGGTTGAACCCTATCTGGAGATTGTCAATTTTGCCAGTTATATCCTGATATTAGTCATGCTGGTATTTAATCTGGATGATTTCTGGGTTATTCTGATGGCAGTGGGGATTACTTCGAATTTTGTTGTGATTTTTATTAATGGTGGGCACATGCCTGTTTCGCAGGGCGTAATTGATACGCTGCCAGCAGCTTTTGGCGAGCAAATCGTTCAGGGGTTGAGTCCTTTATACGCATTGATTCAACCGAATACACTGTTATGGTTTTTGGGGATTAATTTACCGATTCCGGTGCCCTATGTGCCCCTGATCATGAGTCTTTACGGATCGGTGGCCGGTGTAACGGTTGGTACGATTGTAACTCTGATCGGTTTAATTGGTTTTATTCAATATGTAATGAATAAAAAAGCGTCCATCATGCAAGACGAGCGCAATGACCATGGTGAAGACGAAGGTATTTTTGGCGATGACGATGATTATGAAATCAGCGGGGTTTCGCTCCAGAACAGCTATCAGGAAGGTTATGACGAACCGGAAGATATTGACGATTATTATCGCGACATGGCGGCGACCGGAGGGATTCGTGGTGATCGGGATGAAAATGCCACGATCGCTATTCCTGCCGAAGGCTTTAGAAGTGCCGATAATAGCAGTGTTCAAGACAGCTTTGAAACCAGATTGATTCCGGCAGCTCTGGATGAGGTGGATTCAGGAATCGGAACGGAAACTGAAGAAATTGTCATCAGCAAGAGTGATACCCAGGAAACTCGGATCATGGAACCGGTGGATGATGGCAGTACCAAGATTATTAGTAATATCCAGGATGTTGGCACCTATGTTAAGGGCGAAAAAGAATTGGAAGCCGCTGATATGGAAGAAATTCTCAACAGTGAGGACGCTGGCTTTTTTACCAAAAAGTATTATGAAGAAAAACTGGCGGTTGAAAAAGAACGACTGATTCTGCAAATGCGGGAAATGGAACTGAACAAGGTGGCAAAATCCCTTAGTGATCCCGAGGGCGAACCCCATCCTGTACCGGAATCCGATTTGCGGATCGTGGAAAGCTTCAAACTCACCGATCTCGACCAGCCGTTTGTGTTACGGAGCGAAACCAGTACCTATGATAGTGGTGTAAAAAGTAAAGATGAAGACGATGTGGAGTTTTCTGAAGATGAGATGCTCAATGTCTGGCAACGCCTGAATCTGGAAGATGAAAAACGTAAAGCCGAACGGCGTAAACAACTGATGCGGGAAACCAGTAAAGAGGCAGAAACCCTGATCAGTGGTTCGCCCCGAGATGAGGTTGCCATTCCCTTAAAGGAAATCGAAGAGGTGACAGAACCAGTAGTGGGTCGGGTATACGACAGTACCAATGAAGACAAGGACAAATTGCTGGCCAATATGGATGATGATGAGCGTAAGAATTTTCAGGAAACCGTCGATGAACGAAAGCGGGCGGGCTATGAACTGGTCGAACTGAAGTTGGACGGAAAAGATGTGGCTTTTTGGCGCAAGAAAAAATAAATGATAAATAGTTGCAAAACAAGGGGACTGTATCAAAAAATACAGTCCCTTTAAAATTATATAAGTTTCATTAAAGAGAGTATGCTATAATAAAGTTTAGTGTATAAATACAGCAAGAATGTTACAAAGGAGTGAAAAGATTGGGAATTTTAGATCAGATATTTGATAGTAATAGAAAAGAATTAAAACGGATGCAAAAAAAAGTTGACCAGATTCTGGAGCTGGACAGCCGCTATGCAGCCATGAGTGATGATGAATTAAAGGGCCAAACCCTTATATTTAAGGAACGACTGGCTCAGGGGGAAACCCTTGATGATTTGCTGGTCGAGGCCTTTGCCACCGTACGGGAAACTGGGGCCCGGGTTTTAGGCATGAAACACTTTCCGGTTCAGCTTTTGGGGGGGATGGCCCTTCACGAAGGCAATATTGCCGAAATGAAAACCGGGGAAGGTAAAACCCTGGTATCAACTCTGCCCGCCTACCTCAATGCCTTGGATGGCCGGGGGGTCTATATTGTTACGGTCAATGATTATCTGGCAAAACGTGACAGCGAATGGATGGGTAAGATCCACGAGTTTTTGGGACTCCAGGTGGGTCTGGTCGTTCATGGCCTGTCATTTCAGGAAAAGCAACACGCCTATGCCTGCGATATTACCTACGGCACTAATAACGAATTTGGCTTTGACTACCTGAGAGATAACATGGCCTCGGTGAAAGCCCAGCAGGTGCAGCGGGAACTTAACTATGCCATCATCGATGAAGTGGATAGCGTGCTGGTCGATGAAGCCAGAACGCCACTGATTATTTCCGGCAGCGGAGACAAAAGCACCAAACTGTACGCTTTGGCCAATAGCTTTGCGAAAAGCCTGAAGGCCGATGATTATATCAAAGATGAAAAAGCCAAATCAGTGATGTTGTCCGATGAAGGGGTCATTAAAGCCGAAAAGTATTTCAATCTCACCAATCTGGCGGATATGGAAAATATGGAAATATCTCATCATATTAATCAGGCCCTTCATGCCAATACCCTGATGTTTAAAGATCGGGATTATGTGGTCAAGGATGGCGAAATTATTATCGTCGATGAGTTTACCGGTCGTTTGATGCCCGGACGCCGTTATTCCAACGGTCTACATCAGGCCATTGAAGCCAAGGAAAACGTTAAGGTCAACCGGGAATCCAAAACCCTGGCAACCGTTACCTTCCAGAACTATTTTAGAATGTTTAATAAGCTGTCTGGGATGACCGGGACGGCCAAAACCGAAGAAGACGAGTTCCAGACCATTTATAATCTCAATGTTTTATCGATTCCCACCAATAAACCGCTGATTCGTCAGGATCTCAACGACTTGATCTATAAAAGTGAACAAGGAAAGTTTCTGGCTGTCACTGAAGAAGTTAAGCGGCGACATGCCACCGGTCAGCCGATTCTGATCGGAACCATTTCGATTGAAAAGTCGGAACTGCTCAGTGGCTACTTAAAACGTTCTGGTGTTAAGCACAATGTCTTAAATGCCAAATTTCTGGAAAAAGAAGCTGAAATTGTCGCCAATGCCGGTCAAAAAGATGCCGTTACGATTTCGACCAATATGGCCGGTCGTGGAACCGATATCGTTTTGGGTGAAGGGGTCAGAGAACTGGGCGGACTCCATATTCTTGGTACCGAACGTCACGAGAGTCGCCGGATTGATAACCAGCTTCGTGGTCGGGCCGGTCGTCAGGGAGATCCCGGTTCTTCGCAATTCTTTGTTTCGTTAGAAGATGATCTGATGCGGGTATTCGGATCAGAAAAAATTCAGGGTCTGGTTGAATCGATTGGTCTGGATGAAGAAACGCCGATCGAAAATAAAATGCTGACCCGGGGTATCGAGAATTCCCAGAAACGGGTGGAAGGTCGCAACTTTGACATCCGGAAACATGTGCTTCAATATGATAATGTCATGAATCGCCAACGGGAGCTGATCTATGAACAGCGGCAGCAGGTTATTGATGGCAAAGATATGGAAAGTGAAATCTGGAGCATGACCGAAACCCTGATCAATGCCTATGTCAGTATGTATACCGGCGATGGTCAGTATTATGACGATTGGGATCTGGAAGGGTTGCACAAACATCTTGAGGCCAATGTTTTGCCGAAGGACAGTTTCACCCTACCGGAAAAACCGGAAAGTACCGAAGTACTGGTGGAAGCGATTCTGGACGAATGCCGCAACGTGCTGGAAGATAAAAAAGAAAAGCTGGGCCTGGAACAGTTGCAAAATATTGAGCGGATGATTTTGTTAAGAAGCGTCGATTCTGCCTGGATGGAACACATTGATAACATGGAGCAGCTAAAACAGGGGATCGGACTGCGGGCTTACGGACAAAATGATCCGGTTAAAGAGTACACCAAAGAGGGTTTTGACCTGTTTGATGACATGATCATGCGGATTCAGGAAGATACAGTTAAGTACTTATTCAATTTAAATATCCAGGTGGTTCCGGCGGAAGAAGCTCAGGTAAAATCGGTGGATTTCAGTCAGATGAAGACCAACGAAAATGAAATTGAAGGAAAACCGAGTGGGCCGGCCAGTGCTCAAAACAAGGTTGGCCGCAACGATCCCTGTCCCTGTGGCAGCGGGAAAAAGTATAAGAAATGTTGTGGTGCATAAAAAAGTTGAAAAAGAAGGGGTGTGATCGTGATGATCGATTTGTATGAGGAAAAACAAATCATCAATGCAATGGCGACTAAACTGAAGGAAATGGGGAATTCACTTTGACTTGCCACGGCTTGTCAATGAAATGGAGGCCTTAGAAAAAAAAACTGAGGATCCGGAATTCTGGAATGATCAGAAAAGTGCACAAATTGTTTTAAAAGAACTAAAAATTATTAAAATCAAGGTGGATCATTATAATGCGCTGGCTGAAGCCCTGGATGATATCCAGGTGATGCTGGAGCTGGCCGAAGAGGGCGAACTGCTCGACGGCTTTAGTGAATCGATACGGGAACTCGATGAAAAACTGGATAATTTCCGGACCGAGACCCTGCTTTCCGGTGAATTTGACAGCAATAATGCCATTATTTCGCTGCATCCCGGGGCTGGCGGAACCGAGTCCCAGGATTGGGCTTCGATGCTACTGCGGATGTATACCCGTTGGGCCGAAAAGAAGGGGTATAAGGTTAAAACCCTGGATCTTCAGCCTGGCGATGTGGCTGGGATTAAAAGTGTCACCCTGCTGATTGAAGGGGTCAACGCTTACGGCTATTTAAAAACCGAGCGGGGAGTGCACCGGCTGGTGCGGATCTCTCCCTTTGATTCATCTGGCCGCCGACATACCTCGTTTGCATCCCTTGATGTGATGCCTGAGGTCGATGAATCGGTGGAAATAGAAATTCAACCCGACGAAATTCGGATTGACACTTTTCGCTCCAGCGGGGCCGGTGGCCAGCACGTTAATACCACTGATTCGGCGATACGGATTACCCATTTAAAAACCGGGATTGTGGTGCAGTGCCAAAACGAACGCTCCCAGCATCAGAACAAAGAGGTGGCCATGAACATGCTTAAAGGCAAGTTGGTGGAAATCATGGAGCAGGAAAAGATGGATCACATTGAAGATATTAAGGGTGACTACAGCCAGATTGCCTGGGGCAGCCAGATCCGTTCCTATGTCTTCCATCCATACAACATGGTCAAAGACCACCGCACCAATGTCGAGGTCGGTAATGTCGGTAGCGTCATGGATGGCGATCTGGACGGTTTTATGAATGCTTATCTCAATACGATGGTATAGAATAATTACGGAACTAATTTAAGAAGAATTGTTGGAGGGGAAAATGGCAAAGAGCTATCAGGAAATTAACGAAAAAATTGCCCGGGGCGAGGCGGTGGTTGTCACTGCCGAAGAAGTCATCGGGATTGTCAAAGAACGGGGCGTTAAAGAAGCCGCCGACTATGTGGATGTGGTCACCACCGCTACCTTCGGACCGATGTGTTCATCGGGGGCCTTTCTGAATTTTGGACATTCTGATCCGCCGATCCGAATGGGGGAGATCAGCCTCAATGGGGTTTCCGCCTATGGTGGTCTGGCAGCGGTGGACACCTATCTGGGGGCCACCCAGCCGTCAACAGACAAGGGTATTGAATATGGTGGGGCTCATGTGATTAGTGACCTGATCGCCGGAAAAGAAGTCCATCTGGTGGCAAAATCTCAGGGGACTGACTGTTACCCCAGAACCGAGCTGGATACCTGGGTCACACTGGAGGATTTAAATGAAGCTTACCTCTTTAATCCCAGAAATGTCTATCAGAATTACAATGCCGCCATTAATGGTTCCAGCCATCGGCTTTACACCTATATGGGAATTCTGCAGCCCAATATGGGAAATATTACCTATAGCACTGCCGGTGAATTAAGCCCCCTGCTTAATGACCCGTTGCTTAAGACCATTGGTATGGGTACCCGGATCTTTTTTGGCGGCGCTCAGGGCTATGTGTCCTGGATGGGTACCCAGTTTAATACCGCCTGTCCCCGGGATGAAAAGGGCTACCCCCAGACCCCCGGCGCAACTCTGGCCTTAATCGGAAATATGAAAGAAATGAATTCCAAATATATTCGTGGCGCTGTTTATGAAGGTTACGGCACCTCGATGTTTGTTGGCGTAGGGATCCCGATTCCGATACTCAATGAAGAAATAATGGCTTTTGTGGCGGTGGAGAATAAAGATCTGTACACCAATGTGATTGACTACAGTGTTCCTAAAAAAGCCAAGCCAGTTTTGAAAAAAGTTTCTTATGCTGAACTGAGAAGCGGATCGGTGGATATCAATGGCAAAAACATCAAGACGTCACCACTTTCCAGTCTGAAAATGGCCAGAGAAATTGCCGAAGAGTTGAACAATTGGATCAAAAAAGGTGAGTTTTTTCTGCAGGAACCGATTCAGAGCTTCCCGATGGGAAATTCCCTTAAGGGTCTGGAAATCAAGGAAGGAGAATCCCGATGATGACAAAAAAAATACTCTTGTCCTTTCCGCAGAAGGCTGCCGGTCAGCCGATGGCCATGGAACTGATCAAAACCTACCATCTGGATTTCAACATCCTTAAAGCCTTCATCGATGATAATATTAAAGGAACCCTGCTGCTTGAAATAAAAGGTGAAGAAGCCGATATTGAAGCCGGGATTGTCTATTTGCGTCAACATCAGATTGGGGTCAGAGACATCGAATCGGTGGTTGAGGTGGACCCTGACAAATGTGTTTCCTGTGCTGCCTGTACCGCAGTTTGCGCAGTCGGTGCCCTGGAAATGACGGCTGACTGGTCGCTGGTGCATCACGATGACAAATGTCTGGAGTGTATGCTGTGCGTTAAAGCCTGCCCGATGCGGGCCATCCACGCGCTGATCTGAGTATGCAATACCAACCCCGAACCTATCGAAAGATGATGAAAGCCGAGGATCTGGATTATTTCCAGGTCCTCGAATTTGAATCCGACCTTTTTATTGGTGTCGATCATGGCCGGAGTAGCCCGGAACTGATTGGGGCGGTACAGACTGAAGTACAGACCCTTCGCCAGACTATTTTTAACTACCATCGTAGCCATCCGGATTTTATTAAATCATTGTTGCCATTGCCGCTAAATTCTGCTGCCGCCCCGATTGTAGCCGATATGCTTCTAGCCGGAAAAATAGCCGGGGTAGGACCGATGGCAGCGGTAGCCGGTGCGGTCTCAAAATATATCGGAAAGATGCTGGAATCTCACACAACCGAGATGGTGGTGGAAAACGGCGGCGATCTTTTGATCCGGACCAAAAAAGTGCGACGGGTGGCGCTTCATACCACCAATTCCCAATTTGTCGATCTGGGTATCGCAATCAAACCCCGGGAAAAGGCCCTGGGGGTCTGTACCTCCTCTGGCGTGATGGGGCACTCCCTGAGCTTTGGCAAGGCCGATGCTGTCACTGTGATCAGCGAAGACATCCCACTGGCGGATGCAGTGGCAACCGCCCTGGGAAATCGCATCAAAAAACCGGAAGATGTGGAAAAAGGACTGGACTGGGTAAGAAATATAAAAGGAATCCTCGGCACCCTGATTATCATTGATGATCAATTGGGGGCCTGGGGTGAAATTGAACTATGCTAATACATGCAACCTGTCTAAAGGAAAGGAGAACCAGTGAAACTAGGAGAAATACTAAAAAGTAAGCGGCTGTATCTCGATGGCGCCATGGGGAGCCTGCTGCAGAATAAATTGGCGGCTATTGGCCCGGTTCCCGAAGTGCTCAACCTGACCCATCCGGAGCTGATTAAAGAAATTCATCAACTATACATCGATGCCGGGGCCAATATTATTCTTTCCAATACCTTTGGGGTTAACGGCTATAAGCTTAAGGGTTGCAATTATACCGTTGAACAATTGGTGACGGCTGGGGTACACAATGCAAAGGCCTTGAATCCCGACTATGTGGCCCTGGATGTCGGACCATTGGGAACCCTGATCGGGGCTCTCGGGGAGATGCCATTTGATCAGGCTGTTGACTATTTCAAAGAGGTTATTACCGCCGGTGATCAGGCTGGTGCCGATCTGATTGTCATTGAAACCATCACTGATATCTGCGAGGCCCGGGCAGCTCTGATTGCTGCCAAAGCCGTATCGGAGCTGCCGGTGATTGTATCGATGACCTATGAGGAGAATGCCCGGACGCTTACCGGCAGTGATGCCTTAACGGTTGTCAACATTCTGGAGGCTCTTGGTGCAGATGCCATTGGGATTAATTGTTCCACTGGACCGGATGCGATGCTGCCGATTATCGCCGATCTGGTTCGCTATGCCTCGGTGCCGATTATGGTGGAACCCAACGCTGGTTTGCCACATATGAGAGAGGGCAAAACCGTCTATGACATCACCATCGATCAGTTTACGCAATATATGGTGCAAATTGCCGAGATGGGAGCCTTAATTCTTGGTGGTTGCTGCGGCACCACCCCGGCCTATATCGAAAAAATGAAGCAGGCTACTGTGGATCTACCGCTTTTTCCGGTCACCGCAAAAGGCTTTACTGCTGTTTCTTCCAGTACCAAAACGATAATCCTGGGCGACGACATTCATATCATCGGCGAATGTATCAACCCGACGACCAATCCGGTACTGAAGGCCTCCCTACGTGCGGGTGAACTGTCCGTGGTGACCCAGCTGGCGGTTGATCAGAAAAAAGACGGCGCTGATATTCTCGACATCAACCTGGGACTACCGGATATTGATGAAGAAGCGATGATGCAGGAAGCCGTCGACACAGTTAGTAAACTGGTGGATTGTCCGCTACAGATTGATTCCTCCAATCCGGAAGTCATCGAAGCTGTCCTGCGGAGCTATCCCGGTAAAGCAATTATTAATTCGGTTAATGGCAAACAGTCGTCAATGGCAGCGATTTTTCCGATCGCTAAAAAATACGGAGCCTTGGTGCTGGGTCTGACTATGGATGAGAGTGGTATCCCCAGTCTGGCGGGTGATCGCTTTGCCATTGCCGAAAAAATCATCACAACGGCAAAATCTTATGGGATTCCTGAAAAGAATATTCTGATTGATGCCCTGGTGTTAACCGCCTCGGCCCAACAGGCAGAAGTCCGGGAAACCATCAAAACCCTGGAAAAACTCCGGGCTCAGCTGGGTGTACCAACGGTATTGGGGGTTTCCAATATTTCTTTTGGACTCCCTAACCGCGAACTTCTAAACCGAACCTTTTTAGCGATGGCTCTGGAAGCGGGACTGACCACCCCGATTATGAATCCCGGTGATCAGGAAATGATGGACACCATCAAAGCCTTCCGGGCCCTCTGGGGTTTTGATGGCCAGTGCATTGCCTATGCCAACGCCTACAAAGACAAAAGCGCCGCTGTAACCAAAGCAGAAACCGGGCGGGCGACTCTGGGACTAAAAGCGATCATTGAAGAAGGTCTGACGGATCAGGCGGCTGCAGCCACGGCCATTCTTTTAAAAACCAGAGAACCGCTGGATATTGTCAATAATGAGATCGTCCCGGCCCTTGATGCAGTGGGGGATGCCTTTGAAACCGGCGAATGCTTCCTGCCCCATCTGATTTTTGCGGCCGAAACCGCCCAACAGGCCTTTGAGGTCATCAAAGAAACGATGACCCAAGCCGGTCAGACTCAGGTAGCCAAGGGAAAAATTGTGTTGGCCACAGTCGAAGGCGATGTTCACGACATTGGCAAGAATATCCTCAAGGTGATTCTGGAGAATTACGGCTACGAGATTGTCGATCTCGGTAAGGATGTCAAGGCTGATATCATTATTCAGACAATCAAGGCCGAAGGGATTAAACTGGTCGGGCTCAGTGCCCTGATGACAACCACGGTTAAAAATATGGAAAAAATCATCACAGAAATCAAAGTCAGTTGCCCGGGAACCATCATTATGGTTGGCGGAGCGGTACTAAACCCTGAATATGCCCAGACCATCGGTGCCGACTTCTACGGCAAAGATGCCCGGGAAGGTGCTGGCATTGCCAAAACCGTATTTGCGTAACAGCAAAAACAGACAGCTTATGGCTGTCTGTTGAGGTTGTCGATAAACTACC